>JALOLR010000004.1 GCA_025455885.1 Acidimicrobiales bacterium | reverse complement strand
GGGAAGCGCCAGCGACGCCGACCACACCCGCGGCGCGCAGCGCCGCCCAGCGACGCGGACCCCCCACCGACCCGACCCAGGTGGGCGGCGGGAAGCGCCGGCGACGCCGACCACACCCGCGGCGCGCAGCGCCGCCAGCGACACAGTACGAACACTTGTGCGAGGAACAGGTGTTCGGGCAGACTGCGGTCATGGCGCCGCGTGGTGGGCAGATGTCGCTCGACGACCTGGGCACGCCGCTGCGCGACGTCACGTTCTGCGTCGTCGACCTCGAGACCACGGGCGGGTCGGCGGCGACGTGCAGCATCACCGAGGTCGGCGCCGTGAAGCTGCGCGGCGGCGAGTGCCTCGGCACGTTCCAGACGCTCGTGAACCCGGGGTGCGCGATCCCGCCCCAGATCACGGTGCTCACCGGCATCACCCAGTCCATGGTCCTCCCCGCGCCGCGCATCGAGACCGTGCTACCGGCGCTCCTCGAGTTCATCGGCGATGCCGTCGTGGTCGGCCACAACGTGCGCTTCGACCTCGGGTTCCTCCAGGCGGCCCTCGAGCGCAGCGGGCGGCCGCGGCTCGGCAACCGCAGCGTCGACACCGTGGCGCTGGCCCGACGTCTCGTCCGCGAGGAGGTGCCCAACTGCAAGCTGGGCACGCTGGCCAGCCGCTTCCGGCTCCCCCACCAGCCCGCCCACCGCGCCCTCGACGACGCCCTCGCCACCGGGGACCTCCTGCACCTCCTCCTCGAACGGGCCGGCAGCCTCGGCGTCACCGGGCTCGACGACCTGTTGAGCCTCCCCACCATGGCCGGCCATGCCCAGGCCGCGAAGCTCCGCCTCACCGAGCACCTCCCCCGCGCCCCCGGGGTGTACCTGTTCCGCGACGCACGCGGCGACGTGCTCTACGTGGGCAAGGCCACGGACCTGCGGGCCCGGGTGCGGTCGTACTTCTCCGCCGACGACCGCCGGAAGGTGGGCGCGCTCCTTCGCGAGACGGTGCGCATCGACCACGTCGAGCACCCGCACACCCTCGCCGCAGCCGTGCACGAGATCCGCCTCATCCACCGGTTCACCCCCCGCTACAACCGCCAGGCCCGCGACTGGGGCCGCTACGTCTACGTGAAGCTCACCCTCGACGAGGCCTTCCCGCGCCTGTCGGTGGTCAAGGAGGCCCGTGACGACGGTGGCCTGTACCTGGGTCCGCTCGTCTCGCGCCGGGCCGCCAACCTCGTCGTCGACGCGATCCACACGGCGACGCCCTTGCGCCGTTGCACGGCCCGGGTGGGCCGCAGCCCCAGTCGCACCGCCCGCTGTGCCGCCGCCCAGCTCGGCGTCACGGTGTGCCCCTGCGCCGGCGACGTCGCGCCCGCCGAGTACCAGCCGGTGGTCGATCGGGTGGTGCGGGGCCTGCGCCACGAGCCCGACCTCCTGCTCGTCCCCCTCCGGGAGCGTCTCGCGGCGCTCGCCGCCGCCGAACGCTTCGAGGAGGCCGCCGACGTCCGCGACCGGGCCGGGGCGCTGGCCGCCGCCCTGCGCCGCCAACGACGGTTGGACGGCTTGCGCCGCTCCGGCACGGTGCGCATCCTGATCCCGGGCCGCGGCGGCGCCGAGCTCGACGAGGGACGTCTCCGCCGGGTGTGGGGCCCCGGGGAGGACCCCGACGGCGACGGCGACGGCCGCCTCTTCCCCCCGGGGGCGACGCTCCCTCCGTTGCGCCGCGACCACGCCGACGAGTTGGCGTGCATCGCCGCATGGTTGGACCAGTCCGCCTCCCGGGTGGTGCTCGACCGTTGCGACGGCGAGATGGCCTCGCCGCTCCCGGCGTTGCCCTCGTTCACCCCGGCCAAGGCACCCACCGCGCCACGTCATCGCACCGGTGCACCGGTAGCCTGAGGCCACCATGCGCAGCGTGCTCGTCTTCCTCCTCGCCTTCCTGGCCACGTGGATCGTGCTCGTCAGCCTCGCCGTGCTGGCGCTGCGGTGGCGGCTCCAGCGGCGCAACCGGGTGAGCCCCGCCGTCAAGAGCCCGGCCCCGCTGCACTGGCTGTACTCGCCGAGCCAGACCGCCCGCCTCCACCGGCGCCTCCAGGGGGCGGTGGCCGACATCCACCTCGCCCCGGCGCACCGCCGGCGTTCGCGACCGACGACGGAGTCCTCGGTCGACGAGCTGCGCCGCGAGCTCGAGTACCAGGCGGTCGAGCTCGACTACCACCTCGTGATCGCCGCCCGCCACCCTCGCAGCCAGCGGCGTCCGCTGGTGGCCTCCCTCGACAGCCAGGTCGCCCAGGTGGAGCTGCTCTCGGCCCGCCTCTCGCGCCTCAGCCGCCCTGCCGGTGTGGCCCCCTCGGGCTGGGACGCCGCGCAGCAGCCTCCCGAGGTGCTGGCCCGGTTGTCGCAGCAGCTCGACCTGCTCGATGCCGCGTCGAACGAGCTCGCGGAGATCGAGCGGGCCGCGGGCCTCGTCGACGTCGACGCGCTGCTCGGGCGCGTGTCCGACGACGGTCCGGTCGAGATCGGCCGACCGGGGCCGCCCGCCGCCCCGAGAGCGGTCCCGCCCCCGGCCTGATCACCCCTCGGCCGGCCCGACCCGGCCGACTTCGCCGGCGCGGGTCAGGCCCGCGACGCGTCGACGAGGCGGGCCAGGACCGCTGCGGCCGCCCCGGAGTCGATCGACGCCGCAGCCAGCGCCAGGCCCTCGCCCAGAGCGTCGACGATGCCCGCCACCACCAGCGCCGCGGCGGCGTTCAGCACCACGATGTCGCGGTACGGGCCGTGCTCGCCGGCGAGCACGCGGCGCGCGATCGCGGCGTTGGCGGCGGGGTCGCCGCCGGCCACCTCCCCCGGGTCGACCTGGGTGAGGCCCAGGTCGCCGGGCTGCAGCTCGTAGGTGTCGACTCGGCCGTCGCGGAGCTCGTGCACCGTCGTCGGCCCGGTGGTGACGAGCTCGTCGGTCCCGTCGTGGGCGGACACGACCATGGCCCGCGGGGCCTCCCGCTCGCGCAGGACGCCCACCACGAGCGGGGCCAACGCGGGGTCGCTCACCCCGAGCACCTGTCGGGTCACACCGGCGGGATGCGACAGTGGCCCGAGCAGGTTGAACACCGTGGGGACGCCCAGCTCGGTGCGGACCGCGGCGGCGTGGCGCATCGCCGGGTGGAAGGCCCGGGCGAAGCAAAAGCCCATGCCGGCGTCACGGACGCAGCGGGCCACACCGTCGCCGTCGAGGTCGACGACGACCCCGAGGGCTTCGAGCAGGTCGACCGACCCCGAGGTGGACGACGCCTTGCGGTTGCCGTGCTTGACGACCCGGGCGCCGGCGCCGGTGGCCACCAGGCTCGCCATGGTGGACACGTTGAGGGCGTGGACCCGCCGGGTCGGCGCCCCGCCGGTGCCGACGATGTCGACCGCTTCGGGTCCGGGAGGGAGCTCGATGGGCGCGGCGGCGGCCAGCATCGCCTCGACCATGGCCGTCACCTCGTCGACGGCCTCGCCCTTGGCGCGCAGCCCGATCAGGAAGCCGCCGAGCTGCGCGTCGGTGGCCTCGCCGGCCAGGATCGAGCCGACGGCGGCCGAGGCGAGGGCGCGCGGGAGATCGGTGCGGGCGGCGAGCAGGCCGAGCACCTCCGGCCATCCGCCCAGCTCCTCGAGCGACGCTGCGGCGGCCACGGGAGCAGTAGCCCGACGGGTCAGGCCGTGCGGCGGCGTTGGCGGATGATCCGTCGCCGCTCGCGCTCGGTCGCTCCACCCCAGATGCCGTCCTTCTCCCGGACCGTCAGCGCGAACTCCAGGCACGCCTCCCGCACGGCGCACTGCGCGCACACCGCTTTGGCTTCGGTGGCGTCGAGGTCGTCCTCGGAGGGCGGATAGAAGATCTCGGGGTCGAGACCCTGGCAGGCGGCTTTGGAGCGCCACGGGTGGTTCATCGGGAGAGCCCAGCTCCTCCGCTGAAGCGGTGGTCGGCAACAGGACGGTCGAGTATCACGCGCGCCGCCCGCACAAGTCCAAACGAGATCCGCAGGTGTCACGGACCGTTCGGCGGGTGCGGGCGGCGGCGTCGATGATGACGAGTTCGTCAGTGATGTTCAGGCCCGTCGGCCGGTGTCGGCGGCCACTGGCGTCGGCCGTCGTCGGCGGGCGGTGTCAGCCGCGGAGGTCGGCGAGGAGCTCGGCGCGGGTGGCGTCGCCGAGCTCGAGCTCGAAGGCGTAGGCGGGGTGCGTGACGGCGAGCACGACGGGTCCGGTGGCGAACGCCTCGACCTGGTCGGGGGTGAGCGACCACCCGACGTAGTGCACCGACGCCGTGATCTCGTCGCGGGTGAGCTGGGCGTCGTGGTCGGGGTCGGGCAGGCAGCCCACGGCCTCGGCGTCGGGACCGACGCGCAGCTCGACGGCGCGCTCGATGCCGACCAACTTCGGCAGCCACTCGCGGAGCTCGGCGTCGGAGGTGAGCTCGATGAACATGGTGGCGGAGAGGTGACCGGGATCGGGGATGAGGGGGTTGTAGGCCCGCAGCTCGGCCTCGATGCCCTGGTCGGAGATGATCTTCTCGACCCGGGCCATCTCCTGGATCTGGAAACGGATCGTGTCGCGGTTCTCGAAGACGAAGGTCACGATCGGGCCGACGTGGACGCGCCGGCGGGACTTGAGGTCGATCACGTGCGCCCGGAACTCGCTCCGCTCACGCTCGTAGGCCCGCATGTCGGTGATGTCGTCGATGGTCAGCTTGGCCATGGTGATGTCTCCTCTGGGGGGGTCCGTGGTGGGGCACGACCGGTGGACCCTGGGCTGGTCCCGCCGCCGAGGGCGGGACCAGCCGTGGTCGTCAGTCCGGCGGTACGACGGTCAGGAGAGCTTCGAGAGGCCCTCGGTGAAGCGCCCGGCGTGGCTCTTCTCGGCCCGGGCGAGGGTCTCGAGCCACTCGCTGATCTCCGTGAAGCCCTCCTCGCGGGCGGTCTTGGCGAAGCCCGGGTACATCTCGGTGTACTCGTAGGTCTCGCCGGCGATGGCCGACTTGAGGTTGTCCTCGGTGGGACCGACGGGCTCGTCGGTCACGGGGTCGCCGGCCTGGGCGAGGAAGTCGAAGTGACCGAAGGCGTGACCGGTCTCGCCCTCGGCGACGGAGCGGAACAGGGCGGCGAACAGGGCGGCGACGTCGGGGTAGCCCTCGACGTCGGCCTTCTGGGCGAAGTACAGGTAGCGGCGGTTGGCCTGGCTCTCGCCGGCGAACGCCTCCTTGAGGTTTTCCTGGGTCTGGGAGCCCTTGAACTCAGCCATTGGTGGTGTCTCCTGGTGATGAGGTGGAGCCGGCCGGCACGCGCCGATCGACGACGGTCCCCGGGTCGGACCCGGGTTCTTGCTCGCCCCCGGCGGCTCGGCACGATGCGCACCGACCCCGGAAGACGATCTCGGTGCCCGAGACCTCGAAGCCGTGCTCCAGGTCGTCGGGCAGGCGAACTGCGGTGAAGGTGTCGGGCACGTCCTGGACCCGGCCGCACGCGGTGCACACCAGGTGGTGGTGGGCGTCGACGTTGGGGTCGAAGCGCGTGGAGCCGGTACCGAGCTCCAGCTCGCCGATCTCGCCCAGCGCGGCCAGCTCGTGGAGCGTTGCGTAGACCGTGCGCAGCGACACCGTGGGCATCTCCCGGAGGACCCGGGTGTACACCGCCTCGGCGGTGGGGTGCTCGTGGTTGTCGTGGACGGCGCGGAAGATGCTCTGGCGCTGCGGGGTGACCTTGAGGCCCTGGGCCCGGAACAGGTCGGTGAGCTCGTCCGGTGACTTCACGATGCTGAGCCTACCGGTAGTCTGCAATCGTTGTTACCTAGCCAGGAGAGGAATCTCGGCTCCACCGGCGTCCGGCCGACCCGTGGGCGGCGTGGATCGCCCATACCCGCCTCGGCGCCCCGCGGCGATCGACCGGCCGGCCACGAGGTCCCGGGCCGGTGGCGTTGTTCGTATGCTCGTCGCGTGCTCCCTGGCGGCTTCGACCGGTCCGACTCCCTCCGGCGCCTCGCCGCCACCCACTTCGACGTGGTGGTGGTCGGTGGCGGGATCACCGGGGTCGGCTGCGCCCTCGACGCTGCGTCGCGAGGCCTTCGCACCGCCCTCGTCGAGCGCGACGACTTCGCGTCGGGCACCTCGTCGAAGTCCTCCAAGCTGGTCCACGGCGGGCTGCGCTACCTCCAACAGGGCGACGTGCGCCTGGTCTACGAGGCCCTCCTCGAGCGCCAGCGACTGCGCCACAACGCGCCCCACCTGGTCTCGACCCTCCCGTTCCTGATCCCGATCTTCGGCAGGGACGGCGTGGTCGACAAGAAGCTGGCCCGGGCGATGGGCAGCGCGATGTGGATGTACGACCTCACCGGCGGCGCCCGGATCGGCAAGCTGCACCGGCGGGTGTCGGTCGACGAGGCGATGGCCCACTTCCCGACCCTGCGCCGCGAGCGTCTCCTCCCCTCGTACCTCTACTACGACGCCCGGGCCGACGATGCCCGCCTCTGCCTCACCGTGGCGCGGACCGCGGCGATCGACTTCGGGGCGGTGATCGCCAACGGCGCGACGGTGACGGGCTTGCGCAAGGACGCCCGGGGCGTCACCACCGGCATCGAGGTCACCGCCGACGGGCGCCGGCTCGAGGTGACCACCGACGCGGTCGTGAACGCCACCGGCGTCTGGGCCGACGACCTGCGCGCCCTCGACCGACCCGGCAGCTCACCGACCATCCGCCCCGCCAAGGGCATCCACATCACCGTCCCGTGGCACAAGCTCCGCAACGACATCGCCGCGGTGATCCCCGTTCCCGGCGACCGCCGATCGGTGTTCGTGGTGCCCTGGGGCGACTTCACGTTCGTGGGCACGACCGACACCGACTACGACGGGCCCGTCGACGACCCCCAGTGCACGGCCGACGACGTCGCGTACCTGCTCGCCGCGGTCAACGCCTCGACGACGGCCGACCTCACCGTCGACGACGTGGTGGGCACGTGGGCCGGGCTGCGCCCCCTCGTCGCCGCCGCCTCCTCGGGCCGGACCGCCGACCTCTCCCGTCGCCACAAGGTCCAGCGCAGCGAGAGCGGCGTGGTCACGATCACCGGCGGCAAGCTCACCACCTACCGCGAGATGGCGTCCGACACCATCGACGAGGTGCTCGAGCACGTCCTCGGCGCGAAGGCGCTCGAGCGGGTCCAGCGCCACAGTCGCACCCGCCGGCTCCGGCTACGCGGGGCCGAGGGCCACGCCGCGCTGGTCGCCGACCCCGAGGCGGCGTCGCCCCTCGGGGCCGACGTGGTCCGCCACCTCGCCGATCGCTACGGCGGCGAGGCCCGCGTCGTGCTGGCCATGGCCGAGCGCGACCCCGACCTCGCCGGACCCCTCGTGCCCGGGCTGCCCTACCTCCGCGCCGAGGCCGTGTACGCAGCGCGCTACGAGATGGCCCGCACGGTCGACGACGTGCTGAGCCGGCGCACCCGGGCCCGCCTGCTCGCCCGCGACGACTCCGCGGCGGCCGCCCCGGCCGTGGCCGACCTGCTGGGCGCCGAGCTCGGCTGGGACGAGGCCCGGCGTGCCGAGCAGGCGGCCGCCTACGTGGCCTCCGTCGACGACGAGCGCCGGACGCCCCACCTGCCCGAGGTGGCCCTCGACGCCGCACTCGGCGCCTGACATGACCGCGGCCCACGGATCGGACCGGGTCCCGGGCCCGGCGCTCCTCGCCCCCTCCCCGCTCGAACCCGTCGGCCCCGGTCGGCCCACCGCGCCGATCGCGCTGGAGGGCGCCGCCGCTGCGTCCGGTCGGGTCGGGGGCACACCGGCGGCGGTGCCCGACGAGGTCCTCGAGCGCCTCCGTGGTGCCTGCTCCTCGGTGAGCGTGGACCACGCCGAGCGGGCCGAGGCCAGCCGGGACTGGTGGCCGCTGGCGATGACCTGGGCCCTCGACGGGGAGGTGGGGGGGCTCGCCGCCGTCGTCGTGCGCCCCTCCACGGACGACGAGGTGGCCGCGGTGGTGCGCATCTGCCACGACGCAGGCGTGCCGATCACCCCCGCCGGGGGCCGCAGCGGCGTGGTGGGGGGTTCGGTGCCCGTGTTCGGCGGGGTGCTGCTCGACCTGTGCGGGCTGGCCGGGATCCGCGACGTCGACGAACGCTCCCTCGTCGTGGACGTGGCCGCCGGGACGTTCGGGGACCACCTGGAGGACGAGCTGCGCCGCACCCACGGCCTCACCGTCGGCCACTGGCCGCAGTCGATCGCCCTGTCCACGGTCGGTGGGTGGCTCGCCTGTCGCGGCGCCGGCCAGCTGTCCAACCGCTACGGCAAGGCCGAGGACATGGTCGTCGGGCTCGACGTGGTGCTCGCCGACGGTCGCCGCGTCGTCACGGGCGGCAACGCCCGGCAGGCCGTCGGGCCGGATCTCACGCAGCTCTTCGTCGGCTCCGAGGGCACCCTCGGGGTGATCACCGGGGCCCGTCTCCGACTGCACCCTGCGCCCGCCGCGGAGGCGAGGGCCGCCCACGGCTTCGCCACCTTCGCCGAGGGGCTCGACGCCTGCCGTCGCATCCTGCGCCGCGGCGCCCCGCCCGCCGCGCTGCGCCTCTACGACGCCGCCGAGGCCGACCGGTCGTGGTCGACCGGCGACCGGTCGGTGCTGCTGGTCCTCGACGAGGGCGACCCGGTGCTCGTGGCCGCGGCGATGACCGTGGTCGCCGAGGAGTGCGCCGACAGCGAGCCGCTCGACGACGAGCTCGTGGCCCGCTGGTACGCCCATCGCAACCACGTGACCGCTCTCGAGGCCCTGATCTCGCGTGGCTACGTGGTCGACACGATGGAGGTCACGGGCCGTTGGTCGTCGCTCGACGCGATCTACGACGCGACGTGCACGGCGATCGCCGCCGTCCCCGGCGTCGTGGCCGCGTCGGCACACCTCTCCCACAGCTACACCGACGGCGCCTGCCTCTACTTCACGTTCGCCGGCCGGCCGTCGGCGGAGCCGACCACCGCGGAGAAAGAGGAGTTCTACCGGGCGTGCTGGGACGCCGGCACCTCGGCCGTCCTCGCACGGGGTGGCGCCCTCAGCCACCACCACGGGATCGGGCTGAACCGAGCCCGGTTCATGGCGTCCGCCCTCGGCCCCGACGCCCTGGCCGCGCTCGACGCCGTGAAGCAGGCCCTCGACCCCCGCGGGATCCTCAACCCCGGCAAGCTGGGACTGCACAGCCCCTTCGGTGAACCGGGCTGGCCCGACCGACGAGCATCGGAGGTCCCGTGAGCGCCCTCGACTCCCGCGTCCTGCTCTCCGGCATCGTGGCCGGGCTGTTCTTCGCCCTCCCCGCGGCGGTCGTCCGCCAGGCCGCCGGCGCCGATTCGTGGCTGTCACCGGTGATGCTCGGCGTCGTGTTGTTCAGCGGCGCGCTCGCCGGCTTCGGCGCGGCACGCCCGCTCCCACCCCGAGCCCTCGTGCACGGCGCCCTCGCCGGTGCGATCACCTTTCTCGGCGCCCAGCTCGTCTACACCGTGTGGACGAGGACCCTCCCCAACCCCATCATCCTCGTCTTCTGGATCCTGTCCTTCGCGTCCCTCGGGACGATCGGCGCCTGGGTCGCCGTCTGGCGGGCGTCCACGAACGCCGGGAAGGAAGGCGCATGAGCATCCTCGTGATCGACGTCGGCACCTCGGGGGTACGGGGGGCGGTCGTGCGACCCGACGGGTCGGTGGCCGTCGAGCACCGTCGAGAGGTGCTCCCCGTCAGCCCCGCCCCGGGCCTCGTGGAGTTCGACGCGGCGCTGATGGCCGAGGCGGCCCTCGCCGTCGCCCGGCGGGCCCTCGCCGATGCCGGTCCCGTCCTCGGGGTCGGCATCGCCGATCAGCGCGCCTCGGTGGTCGTGTGGGAGCGCGCCACGGGGCGTCCCGTGGGGCCGGGCCTCGGATGGCAGGACCTGCGCACCGTCGGCGAGTGCCTCGTCCTGCAGGGCCAGGGGCTGCGCCTCGCCCCCAACCAGTCGGCCACGAAGGTCGCCCACCTGTTGGACACCTACGACCCCGGCCGGAACCGGGACCTGTGCGCCGGCACGGTCGACTCGTGGATCGTCTGGAACCTCACCGGCGGGGCCCGCCACGTGACCGACCCCAGCAACGCCGCCGTCACCGGGCTGCTGACCACGGACGCCACCGCCTGGGACCTCTCGACGCTCGCCACGCTGCGCATCCCCGAGGCATGCCTGCCCGAGCTCGTCGACTCGTCGGGTCGATGCGGCGAGGCGACCGCCCTCCCGGGCGCGCCGCCGATCTGCGGCCTGGCCGGGGACCAACAGGCATCGCTCGTCGGCCAGGGATGCGTGCACCCGGGCCCCGCGAAGATCACCTTCGGCACCGGCGGGATGCTCGACATGGTGACGGGCCCGGACCGTCCCGTGGCTGCGGCCCGCTCCGAGGGGGGCACCTTCCCGATCGTCACGTGGCGCAGGGGCCGGGACACCACCTGGGGCCTGGAGGCGATCATGCTCTCCGCCGGCACCAACGTGGAGTGGCTGCGCGACGACATGGGTCTGCTCGAGACGGTCGCCCAGTCGCACGACGTCGCCGCCACGTGCCCGGACACCGAAGGTGTCGTCTACGTCCCCGCCCTGCTCGGCCTGGGCACCCCACGATGGGACTACGGCGCCCGGGGCACGCTGCTCGGCCTGACGCGGGGCAGCGGGCGCGGCCACGTGGTCCGCGCCGTCCTCGAAGGGGTCGCCCACCGGGGGGCCGACCTCCTCGCGGCGGCAGAGACCGACGTCGGGCGCCAGGTCGCGTCGTTGCGCATCGACGGGGGCATGAGCGACAACCCCACCTTCGTCCAGGCGTTGGCCGACGCCACCGGACGCTCCGTCGAGGTCTCCCCGGTGACCGAGGCGACGACGCTCGGCGCCGCCTTCCTGGCCGGACTCGAGCTCGGCACGTGGGGAGGGTGGGACGACGTCGCCGCGACGTGGACCCCCAGGATCGTCGTCGACCCGGTGCGCCCCCTCGACCGGGAACGCTGGCAGCGTGCCGTCGAGCGGGCCGCCGAGTGGTTCCCCGAGCTGTCGGGCCTCGATTTCTGAGCCACCGCCGGAAGGGGACCGCGGCGACGCCGGTCACGGGGGCGATCGCGACATCGGATACGGTCCACCGGACCGAGCCCGCGCCGACCCGATGTGATCGGCGCCCCCGCCGTCGACAAAGGTGGGGGGCGCAGGTGAGCGCCCGGTGCCCGGGCCCGACCCGCACCACCACCAGATCCACCCGCACCGAAGAGGACGCACCATGTCGATGAGGATCCGCCGCCTGGTGGACGAGGTTGACGAGCAGCACCGCGAGGGGATGCGCACCATCCAGGACGACCTGGCCGCGCTGCACCTCGACGACCGCGACCCGGGCCTGGTGGACTCCCGGCGCCGGTTCGTCCGCAACCTCGGGCTCGGCGCGATGGCCTTCGGCGCCGTGACGGTCAGCGGGGTCGCCCTCGCCCAGGGCGTCGCCGCCCAGGCCGACGGCGGCTCGGCCCCCGAGCTGGCCCCCGCCGACCTCGACCTCGTGCTCTTCGCCGAGAGCCTCGAGCTCGCCGCCGCCGCCGCCTACCAGGTCGCCGTCGACGACGCCCGCCTCGACACCACCGCCGCCGAGACGGCCCGGATGTTCGGCCGCCACCACGCCGAGCACGCCGAGGCGCTGCGGGGGCTCATCCCCGAGGACCTGCAGCGCTTCACCCCCAACCAGGCGGTGGTGGACGCGGTCGTGCCCCAGCTCAACGCGGCGACCGACCAGAACCAGGTCCTGACGGTCCTGTACGGGGTCGAGGAGGGGGCTGCGGCCACCTACCTGCGGGCCCTGGGCGTGCTCGACTGGGTCGTCGCCGGCCCGGCCGCCACCATCCTGCCCATCGAGTCCCAGCATGCCGTCGTGCTCGGTCAGCTCGCCGACCTGCCCCAGGCCGACTGGATGCCCGCGTTCGGCACCGAGCAGGCCGCGTTCGACCCGGCGCAGTTCCCCGTCGGCTGACGACGGCGGACCCGAGAGGAACCAGATGACCATCGACCTCCCCAACGACGAGATCCGCCGCCAGCTGCGAGCCGCCGATCGCGAGCAGCAGGCCGCGCTGCCGACCTGGCGCCGGGCCGTGCGCCGTGCGTTCGACCCCGCCTCCGGCACGCCCGCCGACGAGCGGGACCGCCTCCTCGGCCTCCCGACGCGTCGCACCTTCCTCACCGGTGGTGCCGTCGTCGCCGCGGGGGGGCTGCTGGTGGCATGCGGGGGTGGCAGCGACGAACAGGTCGCCATCACCGGCTCGATCCCGGCGGCACCCGACTCCTCCACCACCACCGCCCCTGGTTCGCCGGCCGGCGACGTCGTCGTGTTGTCGACCGCCCAGTCCCTCGAGCTGCTCGCCGTCGACGTCTACCAGGCCGCCCTCGACTCCGGGCTGCTCGAGACCGCCGCCATCATCGAGACCGCCGAGCTCTTCCAGAGCCAGCACGTCGAGCACGGCGAGGCCATCGGATCGGCGCTGGTCGATCTCGGGGAGCCCGAGGTCACCGAACCCAACCAGTATCTCCTGACCGAGACCGTCACTCCGGCGCTCGACGAGCTGAGCGACGAGATGTCGGTCGTCGCCCTGGCCCTGGCGGTCGAGAACATCGCCGCCTCGACCTACGTCAAGAACACGCCCGCGCTCACGGTGCCGGCGCTGCGCCAGGCCGCCATGTCGATCGGCGGGGTCGAGGCACGGCACATGGCGGTCCTGCGAGGCGTGCTCGGCACCGTGCCCGTCCCCGGCGCGTTCTTCCGCACCGGTGCGTCCGTCCCGGAAAAGGCGCTCATCACCTGACCTGGTGACCGAGGTGGCACACTGGCACTCGATGGTGAGTCGGCCGGGTGACCGCGGCCCGGCGCCGCATCCCGTGCGGTGACCGGGTCGAGGAAAGTCGGGACTCCGCAGGGCAGGGTGCTGGCTGGCGCCAGTCGGGGCGACCCGAAGGAAAGTGCCACAGAGAACAGACCGCCGATGGCCGGCCGGGCGACCGGGCGGCACAGGCAAGGGTGAAACGGTGCGGTAAGAGCGCACCAGCGCCCGGGGCGACCCGGGCGGCTCGGTAAACCCCACCCGGAGCAAGGCCGAATGTCGGGTACGGGCGGCCCGTCCGCCCCCTCGGGGGCAACCCGCTGGTAGGCCGCACAGATGGATGGTCACCCAGGCGCCGGGAGGCGCTGGACAGAATCCCGCTTACAGGCCGACTCACCATCACACCTACGTCGGTCACGGTGCGCCGGGCCACCCCACTCACTCGTCCTGGTGGTCTTGGCTGACGGCGGGTTCCGGACGGCGGAGCAACCTCCGGCCCGTCAGCCCGGAGGCAGCTCCCGCCGCCATCAGGCCGAGCCCAACCGCGGCGACCTCGATGCGAGCACCCTCGACGTAGGCGTCGGGACACGGCACGGGACGCCAATCGGGGCCTGACCCGTTGACGAGGCTCTCCCCCCGACATTCGACGGTGGTGCACCTGTCGCAGGTCCGTCGAGACGGTGCCGAGGGAGCCGATGCCAACAGGAGAGCACCGCCGAGCAGAGCGACGCCCGAGAGCACCAGCAGGACCGTGGCGGTGCTGCGGGATCGTCGGTTGTGCACGTTGGAGTAGATGGCGGCCGACAGCGCCACCACCAGTGGCAACACCACCAACGTCAGTGCGATGGCGCTCTCGTTCCGGTCGCTGAACGGGCGGAAGGCATCATCACTTCGCCGTCCGATCGGGATCAGGTAGGACGGCCCGATCCATCCGTAGAGGACCAGACCGACGACCATCACGAAGACCCCGAACCCGATGACCCATGGTGAGAGCCCCCTGGGCTGCGGCTCGCTCGACGGCGGCATGATCACCACGGAATGGCGGTCGCTCGGCGGTGGCGGCAACGACGAGTAGTCGGATTCGGGATGGGCCACGGCGACACCTCCTCGGGCGTCCACCGACACCATCCCACCATCCTTGACAGCCGGATAAGGGTCGATCGTCACCTGGTGACTGAGGGCAGGCCCGCGCCCCCACTGGATCCCGAGTGCTCGGCGTCGAGATTCGACCTGGACCTTCGTCCCTCACAGCCCGAAGCCACGAACCGCTGATCTGAACCGCCCGGTCCGGACCGGCGTCAGAGCCCCAGCGCCCGGGCCACTGCAGCCCCCGTGACGGCGTTGTTGAGGTAGGGCTCGGGGTCATGGGCCCGATGCCCGTTGTCGATGAGGTGGTCGGTGACCCGGGGGCCGAACTTGTCGGCGAGGTCGGGCACCGCAGCCTGATCGCCCCGCGCCGCGATGTTCACCCAGTTGGTGGTGGATCCGGGCCAGGGGCCGAACCCGTCGCTCCCCTCCGGCTCCAGCCTCGAGAAGACCATCGACGAACCGAGGGGCGATCCGAGGGTGATGAGCGTGTCGATCTCGATCTGCGGGTTCGCGGCGAGGGCCTGGTGGGTGATGACCGTGCCGAGCGAGTGGGCGATCACCAGTCGGGTGTCGTCGTCGAGGGCGTCGAGGAAGCGTCGGCGCACCTGCGCGCGGATCGTGTCGTCACCGCTCATGATCGCGATCATGTCCACGGTGCGGTCGTAGGCGGCCTTGCCGGCCGCCTGGCTGAGGAACCCGAGCGCCTTCTCCCCGCCGATCGCGTCGAGCATCTCGACCGCACCGGCCCGCGACCGTTCCCACTGGTCGGCCTCGAGGCTCGAGAGGTCGAGTCGGAAGAGGTCCCCGTAGAAGCAGACGCCGACGTCGTCGGCCCCGATCGTCACGCCGTGGTGCCACAGCCCGTCCTGCAGCGCAGGGAGCCAGCGCGACTTCAGCTCGTGGGGTCCCCACAGCTCGTTGAAGGCCCCGTGGACCAGGATCACGCGTGCCATCGCCGGAGCGTACGCGGCGAGGGAGCCGACGACGCCGGTCAGGCCAACGTGGCGCCGTCGACCCTCAAGCACTCACCGTTGACGTGGGCGGCGTCGTCGGAGGCCAGGAAGGCGATGGCGCTGGCCACCGTCTCCGGCCCGCGCACCTGGTCGAGCGGCGAGATGCGGGCGAAGAGGTCGAAGTCGAGTCCCTCGGACGGGAAGTCGATCTCCCTGATCGGGGTCTCCACGCCGCCGGGGGCGACGGCGTTGACCCGCAGGCCCCGCTTCCCGTACTCGACGGCGAGGGTGTAGGTCATGGCCAGCACGCCTCCCTTGCTGGCCGCGTAGGCCAGCATCCACGGGTGGCCGGCGAGGCTCGACGTGGAGGCCGTCATCACGATGTTGCCGCCGGTGGCGAGGAGGTGGGGCAGGCACTCCCGGGTGACGAGGAAGGTGCCGGTGAGGTTGACGGCGAGGAGCTGGTCCCACTGGGCCAGGCTGACCTCGTGGCTGTGGGTGGCGGTGCGCAGGATCCCCGCCACGTTGCACAGCGAATCGAGCCGCCCGAGCTCGTCGACGACGTCGGCCACCGTGGCCACCACGGCGGCCTCGTCGCTGATGTCACAGACCCACGACCGCGCCGACGCCCCCGCGGCGCGCGCCGCCGACGCCACCTCCTGCACGGCCTCGGCCTGGACGTCGACACAGGCCAGGGTCGCTCCTTCGGCGGCGAGGCGCTCGACGGTGGCGCGGCCGATGCCCGACGCCGCTCCGGTGACCAGGACGACCTTGTCCTCGAATCGCTGCATGTCCTCGCTCCGTTTCCTGCCCGCTCCCGTCGCGGTCGGCACCATGGTGGCCCACCGGCCACCGGCGCCGGGCACCCGGAGCGACGGCGGGCCCTCCCGGGTCGCGACCGCGTGGGTTAACGTTGTTCACCCGAAGGTGCCCCCGGCGCCCGGAGCCTCGGAGCGCCGGACGCCGGAAGTTCGTGACGAGGGAGGCATGGCCATGAGCGCAGGCACACAGGTCCTCCTCGTCGGGGGGGCCGTGATCGACGGCACGGGAGCGGCGCCCCGGACGGGCACCGACGTGCTGATCGAGGTCGACCGGATCGTCGCCGTCGGCGACGACGCGGCGACACGGGCCGAGCCCGAGGTCCGCAGGATCGACGTCGCCGGCTGCACGGTGATGCCCGGGCTGATCGACGCCCACTGCCACATCACCTTCGGCGAACCGGCGAACAACGACGAGCTCTTCTTCCACCGCCCCCAGTCGACGGCGATGCTCGTGGCGGCGTTCAACGTGCCCAAGCTCCTCCGGGCCGGGGTCACCGGATTCCTCGACGCCGACTGCATCCACGACCTCGGACCGGCCCTGCGCGACGGCATCGAGGCCGGCCTGGTCGAGGGCCCACGCATGGCCTCCGGACTCAACGCCCTGCTCACCGCGGCCGGCGGCACCGCCGGGCGCCTCATCCCGGATTCCGGGCGGGTCGGCTACGCCCACGTGATGACCGACCGGGCGGAGATGGTCCGCACCACCCGCCAGCAGGTCAAGCACGGCGCCGACTGGATCAAGATCCACGTCACCGGCTCGCTGCCCAACACCCGGGGCGAGATCACGGTGTGGTCGCTCGACGAGCTCAAGGCGGTCACCGACACCGCCCATGCGCTCGACACCCCCACCATCGCCCACTGCCGCAACGCGGACTCGACGCGACTCGCCGCCGAGGCCGGCGTCGACCTCATCCTCCACGCGTCCCATCTCGACGACGCGGCCGTGGCGGCGATCGTCGAGAGCGGTGCGGCGGTGGCCCCCACGTTCACGTTCCTCGCCAACCTCGCCGACCACGGCGACAAGGTGGGTGCGGCGACGGCCCAGGTCGACCTGTTCCGCGGCGAGATCGACGCGACCGCAGGCATGTTGCGAACGGCCCACGACGCCGGCGTGCCCATCCTGTGCGGGTCGGAGAGCGGATTCGCCCTCACCCCCTACGGGCACTGGCATGCCCGCGAGATGGAGATCCTGGTCGAGGCCATGGGCCTCGACCCCCTCCAGGCCATCTCCTGCGCCACCCGCAACGGCGCCATCGCCCTGCGCCTCCCGATCGGCTCCATCGGGGTGATCGCCGCCGATGCCAAGGCCGACGTCCTCGTGGTCGACGGGAATCCCTCCACCGACATCGGTGTCCTCGGCGACCGCCGCCGAATCCGGCACGTCTTCTCCCGTGGCCGAGCGGTGGACCTCGCTCGCCCGTGGCCCGAGCGCGACCAGCTCCCCGGCGAGAAGGTCGGGGTGTGGGCCGCGCAGCCCCTCACCTGGGAGATGGTGAACCCGTGACGACGGAGGCGGACCCGGGGCGTGACCACGGAGCTCTGGCCGGCTCTGACGACGGCCCCGGCCGATGAGCCCGTCCAGCCTCGTCGTCACCGGCGCCGGCCACGGCCTCGGCGCCGCCATCGCCGGGGCCGCCGTCCGGGCGGGATGGACCGTCGGGGTGCTCGACCGTGATGGCGCCGCGGCGGCCCGAACCGCGGACGGGCTCGGCGACCGCGCCGTCGCGCTGGTCGCCGACACGACGATCGAGACCGACCTGGACGCCGCCCTCGATCGCTTCGCCGACGAGACCGGCCGCCCGGCGCCCGACGGCGTGGTGTGCAACGCGGGCGTCGTCCGCTTCGGACCGCTGCTCACCCACTCCGCCGACGACTTCCGGGCCGTCGTCGACGTCAACCTGTCCGGCACCTTCCTGACGGCGCGGGCCGTGGCCCGTCGTATCATCGACACCGGCCGACCGGGGGCGATCGTCACCGTCACCTCCATGAACGGCGTCGCCCCCGGCCCCAACGCCGGCGCCTACGGGGCCACGAAGGCGGCGATCGCCCTGCTCACCGGGCAGATGGCGCTGGAGTGGGGGCCGTTGGGCATCCGGGTCAACGCCGTCGCCCCGGGGCTGATCGACACCGGCATGTCCGAGCCGATCTACGCCGATCCCGACATCCGCCGCCGCCGATCCGAACGGGTGCCGACGGGCCGGCTCGGCACCGGTGACGACGTGGCGGCCGTCGTGCTGTTCCTGCTCTCCCCCGCCGCCGGCTACGTGAACGGCACCGAGATCCTGGTCGACGGCGGGGTCACCAGGTCGGTGATCGCCACCCTTCCCCGCCCCGAGGCGGTCGACTCGGTGGGGCCGCGCCTCGGCGACCGGACTGCGCCCCCGACGTGACCCGCAACCTGCTCCTCTCGGGTGGACCCGGTCACGACTTCGGTGCTCTCGCCGGGTCGGTCACCGCCCTCCTGCACGAGGAGGGCATCGAGACCACGGTCGTGACCGACCCCACCGAGATGTTGTGCGAGCTGTCGGGCCCCGAGCGCGCCGGCGGTGACCCCTACGACCTGCTGACCGTCCACGCGCTCCACTGGGGCATGGCCGCCGAGCGCTACGCCCACCTCCGCGACGCCGAGCCCTACACCCTCCCCCCCGCCGGCGCGTCCACCATCGGGCGCTTCGTCGCGGGCGGCGGCGGCCTCCTCGCCCTCCACGCCGCCGTCATCTGCTTCGACGCCGAGCCCACGTGGCACTCGCTGTGCGGGGCGTCCTGGAACTGGGCCACCTCGTCGCACGAACCCGTCGGCGACGTCACGGTCACGGTCACCGACGCCGGGCGTGGGCACGACGTCACCGCGGGGCTCGAACCCTTCTCCGTCCTCGACGAGGTCTACGAGCGCCTCGACTCGGATCCGGGGCTCGTCCCCCTCCTGGTGAGCGAGACCGCGGGCCGACCCCGTCCCGTCCTGTGGGCCCGTGAGTTCGGCGAGGGGCGCACGGTCACCGACGTCCTGGGGCACGAGCCCGCCTCCGTCGAGCACCCGAGCCACCGCTCGATCCTCCGCCGGGCCGCGGTCTGGGCCGCCAGGAAGAGTCCCGGTGCGTCCGGGCCCGGCACGACCGGCCACCCGGGCGAGTGGCGACCAACCCAGGAGCGACGACCATGACCGCATCGAACGAGGTGACGATCACCGCCTACGACGAGGCCCGCGACGCCTTCCGTCAGAAGCAGCTCCGACAGGCGCTCTACGACGCCGGCGAGGTCGTCATGGCGGACGTGCTCGTCAACCTCCACGGCGACGAGCACCGGTCGCGGCGGCGCCTCGAGAACCGGCTGTTCCGTCGCGAGACCCACGCCCGGTACGAGCGCGAACTCTTCCCGCCGATCGTGGAGGAGACGCTCGCTCCGCACGTGGCCGGAGGCCGGGCCGAGCTGGTCAGCCTGAGCCATCAGATGATGATGAACCTGGCCGCGTCCACCGCGGGGGTCGACCGACCCGCCCGCACCGCTGACGAGACGTTCCGCCTCTACTCCTACATGATGCTGTTCATCGAGGGCGCGACCCTCGCTCACCACACCGGGGACCGGGACGCGAAGCGACAGGAGGTGGAGCGAGCCCTGCGCGAGTTCGACGCCGAGTTCCTGCAGCCGTCGATCGCCCGTCGTCGCGCCGAGCTCGCCCGCCTGGCGGCGGGGCAGATCGACGAGGAGGACCTCCCCAGGGACGTGCTCACCGTCCTGCTGCGCAACCGGGAGGACCTCGATCTTGCCGACGATGTGGTGCTGCGCGAGACGTGCTTCTACCTGCTCGCCGGCGCCCACACGTCGGCCACGGCGTTCGTGCGGACGCTCCACAGCATCTTCGAGATGACGACGACCTCGCCCGCCGACGCCGAACGGGCGCGGCAGGACATGGACTTCCTCCAGCGCTGCGTCCACGAGACGGTGAGGCTGCAGCCGTCGAGCCCCGTCGCCATGCGATGGGCGCTGGAGGAGGTCTCGCTGAAGGGCGGCGCCGTCGTCAACCCGGGCGACAAGGTCGTCATCGACCTCATGGCGGCCAACCGGGACCCCGACGCGTTCGGCGAGCACGCCGACCGCTTCGACCCCCACCGTCGCCTCCCCGCCGGCGTGGCGCCCTGGGGCCTCAGCTTCGGCCTCGGCATGCACGCCTGCATCGGCCAGGAGCTCGCCGCCGGAACCGATTCCCTGGGGGCTCCGCCCGGCGAGGACCACCTCTACGGCCTGGTCCCGGTGGCCGTCCGCGCCGTACTGGCCGCCGGTGGGCGACCCGACCCCGATGCCCCGGCCGAACTCGACCCCGAGTCGGCCCGGGGATACTGGCGTCGGTACCCGGTGGTGTTCTGAGCCGATGATCGACCTGCACGCCCACGTCGTGCTCGACTCCGTGCTCGGCGCCGCGGGAGATCTGGGCCCCGAGCTGGACGACGGCGACGAGACCGCCGGCCGGCCTCCGTGCTTCCGGGTCGGCAGCTACACCCTCGTCGGGGTGCGCTACCGCGGCAGCCCGTTCATGGACCTCGACCGCCGGCTCGAGGCCATGGACGCCGCCGACATCGACGTTCAGGTGCTGTCCCCGAACCCGCTCACCTACTTCTCCCACGTCGAGGCCGAGTGGGCCGACCGCTTCTGTCGACGGCACAACGACGAGCTCGCGGCGCTGGTGGCCCGGGCCCCTGAGCGCATCCGGGGCTTCGCCCAGCTCCCGATGCAGGATCCCCCGCGAGCCCGGGCCGAGCTCGAGCGTGCTGTGGGCGAGTTGGGGCTGGTGGCGCCGTACCTGGGAACCGATCTCGGGCGTCCACTCGACGATCCGGCCTTCGACGAGATCTGGGCGACCTGTGTCGGGCTCGATGTCCCCGTGTTCTTCCACCCGGCGCCCGACGGCATCGACCGTCCTCGACGGGACGAGCGGCTGGAGCGCTTCGACGGCGACCTGTGGCTGGGCTTCCTCTACGAGGAGACCCTCGCGGTGTCGGCGCTCGTCCTCGGCGGGGTCCTCGACCGACACCCCGGTCTCGACGTCTGCATCAGCCACGGCGGCGGGGCGACCTCCTGGCTGGCCGAGCGCATGGCCCACGCCGCCCGCACCCGCCCGTGGGCCCGGGGCGCGCTCCGAGAGCCCGGCGCGGTGGCGCAGCGACTGGGCCGGATCTGGTGGGACGCCCACGTGGGCGGGCCCTGGGCGCTCGCCGCCCTCCTCGGCGCCTTCGGACCCGACCGGCTCGTGGCCGGCACCAACCTCGCCGGATGGGACCAGTCGTCCGACCCGTCGTGGGGCGACGCCGCCCTGGCGGCGACGATGGACGCCAACGCCCGCCGGCTCCTGCGGCTCGACCGGCGTTGAGGACGCGCCGGCGACGGATGGCCTGACAGCGGCCCCTTGCGCGGATACCCTGCTGAACACCGTTCACCCGCCATCGCCGCGGTCGTCGCCGCATCCGTCGCCCTCTGGCGCCGGGACCAGGGAGAGAACCATGCCGACACCCCGATGCCTCACGACCGCCCCCCACGCCGACTTCGAGCTCGAGGTCGTCGACGGCGTGTGGCCCGACGACATCAGCGGGGAGATGGTGTTCTCGAGCCCGCAGCACTGCACCGACATGGACTACGGGATCTTCGACTGGGGAGCGATCTGCCGCCTCGCCCTCGAACCCGGCACCCGGGGCGCCGCGCCGGGGCGCTTCGCGTGGCAGACAAGGTCCATCCAGTCCCCCGGGAAGCGCCTCTGGGACCGGCTTCCCGCACAGTTCGCCACGAGCGGCACGGGCTACCAGTCGGTGCTCGGCGCCGCGAACGCGTCGAACACCGCGCCCCTCCCCTGGGGCGGTCGCCTCTTCACCACCTGGGACGCGGGGCGACCCGTCGAGCTGCACCCGGGGACGCTCGAGTTCGTGGCCGAGGTCGGCCACCGTGACAGCTGGGGCGGGAGCTCGCTCGACACGCCGGGGATCCTGCCGTTCCTCCTCTCCTCGGCACACCCCGTCGCCGATCCCGACCGTGACTGCCTCTGGAGCGTCAAGCTCGACTTCGTGATGGAGCCGACGTTCGGGATGCGCCCGGCGGTCGTCCGCTACGACCGCGCCGACGGCACACAGGTGCGCTACTGGCCCCTCGACGGGATCGTGTTCGGCGGCTCCACGCACACCGTGAGCCAGACCCGCGACTGGATCATCCTGGCCGACTCGGGCAACTTCAAGCCCGACCCGGCGGAGATGGTCGGCGGCGAGCGGGAGCTGACCATCGACGACGAGGTGCCCGTGTGGCTGATCCGCAAGGATCAGCTCGAGGGCCTGCCGAGCGGCACGCCCGTCACCCCCGTCACGCTCGCCATGTCCCCGCCCACCGGCCACTTCTACGCTCGCTGGGAGGACACCGACGGCATCTCGGTCGTCTGGGAGGGCATGGACCTCATGGACCTCGCCCTCTACCTGAAGCCCGGCGACCTCGACGTGAACGGCAACCCCGTCGACCCGGCCGCGGTCGGCCTCTACAACATGGCGATGGCCCCCGAGAGCATCGTCGAGGTCCTCTTCGACCCGACGACCGGCACGGCCGTCGAGCGCGGCGTCTACCGCGACGACTGGACGTTCAACCTGCAGCTCTCGGCCATGGACTGGTCCGTCGAGGGGATGACCAGGCCGACGCTCCATCACGTGACCTACCAGGGGTGTCGCCCGGGGAACATCTCACAGCGGGCGGCAGAGCTCTACGCCGGACGCATCGACCTCGACCAGCTCCGACACGAGACCCCCGGCGCCCTCGCCACGTTCGAGCGGGGGTCGATGGACCTGAAGGCGAGGTGGGAGTACCCCGACCTCGGGGACCACATCACGTCGCCGACCTTCGCCCCCCGCGACTGCGGGAAGGACGCCGCCCGCAGTGCCTACGCCGGCGGGGACCCGGGCGGCCACGACGGCTACGTGGTGCAGCCGGTGCTGTCCGACTCGGGCTTCCGGGTGGAGCTCTTCGACGCCGCCGCCGTCGGTCGGGGTCCTGTCGCCGTCCTGGCGGGGACGAACCGGGAGTGTGTGCCGTTGGTGTTGCACTCCGCCTGGATGCCGGCCCACGACGACCTGGTCGACGCCGAGCGCCTGCGGTTCTCCGACGAGCTCACCGACGAGCTGATGGCCGCCGTCCCCGAGGAGCTGCACGGCGCCATCCGCGAGGTCGCTCGCGAGTGCGACGACCTGTTCTGACGACGCCGACGCCCGGGCATCGTCAGAGGTCGCGACGTCGTCGGTACAGGGGTCCGTCGGGTCAGTCGGCGGCGAACCAGTTGGCGTGGAAGCCGAACGGCATGCGCCGGGGCAGGTGGACCCGGGCGATGGGACCGGCCGCCACGTCGGCGGCGTCGAGCACGCAGACGTCGGTGCGGTCGGTGGCCGAGTCGTGGACGGCGTTGATCAGCCACCCCTCGTCCTCGGCGCGGCCCCGGGGGTCGGGGGCGAAGACGCTCTCCCCCACGTGACCGGTGGGTCCGGCGGTCCATACCTGGCGGCCACCGGTCGCGTCGTCGTAGCGCACGATGCTGTCGAAGTCGCCGAGCCGTCGGCCCGGGGCGACCACCGCGGACATGTAGTGGTAGCGGGAGCGCACGCCGTTCAGGTCGTCGTTGAAACGGGCGAAGTCGCCGCCGAGATCGTCGGTCTGCTCCCACCCGGCCGTGCCCGAGGCCAGGTCGACCCAGAAGCGGGCCGGGTAGGGCGGGACGTTCCGGTCCGGGGACTCGCCCGCCCCGGAGACGTCGAGCCCGAAGTCGGGGCGCTCGAACCGGGTGCCGGAGAACTCGATCCGGTCCCCCTCGGCCCAACCGTTCCAGAAGTGCTGCACGTGCCCGGGATCGATCTCGAACCAGCGCACGTCGTCGGCGGCGCCCAGGCGCGGCATCACCCCGATGCGGGTGCCGTTCTCGGGTCGCCACGACGCCATCGAGCCCTCGTCGAGCTTGTCGACGTCGAGGACGATGGGTGAGTCGAGGAAGACCGCGTGCTGCTCGGTGATGACGAAGTCGTGCATCATCACCGGTGACGGGATCTCGAGCTTGGCGCGGTGCACGAGCGCGCCGCGGGCGTCGACCACGTAGTAGCGGATCACGGGCTCGAACACCGAGTAGGCGAAGAAGAACATCTCCCCGGTGCGCGGGTCGATGCGGGGGTGTGCCGTCATGGCGCCCCTGAGCCTGCCGTCGAAGTCGTACTCGCCGACGGTCTCGAGGTCCAGCGTGATCTCCGTGGGCAGACCCCCCTCCCAGAGGGCCAGGTAGTGGCCGGCGTGACGGATGACGTGGGTGTTGGCCGGGTTCTTGACCGGGCCGGCGTCGCCCACCAGCGACTCGTCGGGGAAGCTCATCACGTCGGCGAGCCCGGGGTAGACGGCACGGCCCAGGTCGACCTCGGCCTGCAGCCCCCGCGAACGGACCCAGCGGTTCCGGTAGGACACGCCGCCGTCCTCGAACCGCACACCATGCAGCATGCCGTCGCCGTCGAACATGTGGTACCGCCCGATCGGCGGGAACAGCGGGTTCGGCCCGTTGCGGACGAACGACCCCCGCAGGCCGTCGGGGAGCCGACCGGTGACCTCGAGGCCGGTGAGGTCGACCTCGGTGTCGACGGGGAACATGTTGCCCTCGAGGTCGGGTTGTCGGTCGGGATCGGTGACGTGTCCGATGAAGCCGGCGGCGTTGCCCACGATGCACTCCTTGTATGGAGGTGGGTCACACCGGACCCGCTCCTCCTGCGGAGGTTAACAGCGTTCAGCGACCTCCGTGCCAGAACCTCCGCCACCCCGGCGTCCACCGGGATCTGAGGTAGACCTCACCCATGGATCTCGGACTCCGGAACAGGCGGGCTGCGGTGTCGGCGTCGAGCGCCGGGCTCGGTCTCGCGACCGCCAGGGCGCTCGTCGACGAAGGGGCACGGGTGGCGATCTGCGGCCGGGACCCTGCCCGGCTGGCGGCGGCGGCGTCGGAGCTGGGAGCCGAGACCGTGGCCATCGAGGCCGATCTGGCCAGTGCCGAGGGCGCCGCCGCCTTCGTCACCGAGGCCGAGGCACGACTCGGGGGCATCGACATCCTGGTGGCCAACGCGGGCGGCCCACCGAGCGGGTCCGCCACCGCGACCACCCTGGAGGAGTACCGATCGGCACTGGAGCTGAACCTGCTCTCCACCATCGCCATGTGCCTCGGTGCCGTGCCGGGGATGCGGGAACAGGGCTGGGGCCGCGTCGTCGCCATCACGTCCGTCGGCGTGCGCCAGCCCATCCCCTTCCTGGCGGCATCCGTCACCGCCCGCACCGGCGTCACCGGCTTCCTCAAGACCCTGGCCGCCGAGGTGGCCTCCGACGGCGTGACGGTGAACTCCATCCAGCCCGGCAGCCACCTGACCGACCGACTCCGCAGCCTGCACCAGGACCAGGTCGACGCCCTGGCGGCGGAGATCCCCGCCGGGTTCCTCGGCGACGCGGCCGACTTCGGCGCCGCGGCGGCCTTCCTCTGCAGCCGGCAGGCACGCTTCATCACCGGCACCTCCCTCCTGGTGGACGGCGGCGCCTCGCGGGGGCTGCTCTGAGCCCGGGCCCGAGGGCGACCGACGTCGCCGCCACCTCCGACGACCGCGGTCCCCGTCGCGTCAGCCGGGGTGGATATCGCCCAGGTAGCCCGCCTCGACCAGGTCCGGCCGAGCCCGAACCTCGCCGGCCGTCCCCTCGAAGGTCACCCGGCCCTGGCTGAGCAGCGAGGCACGGTCGGCGACCTCGAGCACCAGCGGCACGTGCTGTTCGACGACCAGGATCCCCGTGCGGGTGTCCGTCGCGATCGACCGCAGCACCGGGAGCAGCTGCTCCACGATGATCGGGGCCAGCCCCAGGCTGAGCTCGTCCACCAACAGCAGACGGGGGGCCGGGTGGACGGCCCGGGCCAACGCCAACATCTGCTGCTCCCCGCCCGACAGGAGCCCGGCCTTGCGGCCCATGACCCCCTCCAGCTGCGGGAACCAGCCGAGGATCTGGTCGAGGGGCACGCCCTCACCCCGTGCCGGTCGGCCCAGGCGGAGGTTCTCCGCGACCGTGAGGTCGAAGAACAGGCCCCGGTCCTCGGGCACGTGGGCGACGCCCGTGCGCGCCCTGCGCCAGACCTCGGCGACGGGAGTGCGCCGCCGTGGACCGCCGGACCGCCCGAGCACGGTGAGCGTGCCTCCCGTGAGTGGCACGAGCCCCGAGATGGTCAGCAGGGTGGTGGTCTTCCCGGCCCCGTTCGCGCCGAGCAACGCGACGACCTCCCCGGCGTGCACGACCAGGTCGACGCCGTGCACCACCTCGACACCGTCGTAGCCGGCGGACACGGCGTCCAACCGGAGCAGCTCCTCGGCACTCACCCCGGCCCCCCGTCGCCGGCCTGACGGCCGAGGTAGGCGGCGATGACCCGGGGGTCACGGCGGACCACGGCGGGGGGACCGCTGACCACCACCTTGCCGTAGTCGAGGACGTGGACGGCGTCGCACACGTTCAGGATGAGCGACATGTCGTGGTCCACCACCAACACGGTGGTGCCCAGCTCGGAGAGCCGGCGCAGGGTCGCCGCGAGCTCGGTGGTCTCAGCGGGGTCGAGCCCGGCAGCGGGCTCGTCGAGCAGGACGAGCTTGGGCGAGGCGACGAGGGCGCGGCCCAGGGCGACCATGTGACGCTGGCCGTTGGACAGCTCGACCGGGAGGCGGTCGGCGAGAGGCACCAGACCCAGGAGGTCCAGGACCATGTGGGTCTCCCGGTTGTCGTGCACCTTGGGCCACAGGGCGTCGGTCAGGGTGTCCCAGAGCGACGGGGTGTGGGCGGCGACCAGGAGGTTGTCCAGGACGGTGAGGTCGTCGAACAGCTCGAGGGACTGGAAGGTCCGCACCAGACCCGCCTTGGAGCGGGCGTGGGCGGAGGCCCGGGTGATGTCGCGGCCGTCGAAGGTGATCGTCCCCCACGACGGCGACGTGAAGCCGGTCAGCGCGTCGATGAAGGTGGTCTTCCCGGCCCCGTTCGGTCCGATGAGGCCGACGACCTGCCCCTCGTCGAGGGCGAGGTCGACATCGGCGAGAGCGACGAGCCCCCCGTGCCTGACGGTGAGGCCCTCGACGTCGAGCAGCGTCATGGATCCACCGTCGCCGGTTGGGTCGCCTCGGCCTGCGGGTCCGGCCGGTCCGCCGCGGGTGGCACAGCCCGCGTCGACCGGGAGAGGCCCGCCCGCGCCAGCCCGGTGAGCCCGGCCGGGGCCCAGATGGCCGCCGCGATCAGGGCCAGCCCGCTGATCGCGAAGACATAGGTGTTGGCCTCGGACCCGGAGATGTCGTCGACGGCGACCACGACCACCCCGGCCTGGGCGAGGAGGCCGGCCACCAGCGCTCCGCCCACGCTCGACACGCCGGCCAGGTAGGTGAGCGCCACCGCGACCAGCGAGCCGATCACCACGAACGAGCTCGGCGACAGCGTGGTCACCGAGAAGGCGGTGAGCACACCGCTGAGCCCGGCGAGGAACGACGAGACGGCGAAGGCGCCCAGCTTCGCCCGCGTGACGTCGATCCCGGCGGCGGCGGCAGCCCGCTCGTTGGCCCGGACCGCCAACCACCGCAGACCGGTGCGGTTCCGGCGGAGGTTGGCGACCGCCAGGCCGGCCAGGGTGAGCACGCCGAGGCAGACGAAACCGAAGGCAGGACGGAAGTTGTCGCCGCCGATGGCCGAGACGCCCACGTCGATGCCGAACAGGTAGGGCCGGGGGGCCGACGAACCGGCCTGGCCGTTGGAGAGGTTGGGGCTGGCCAGCACGAGACCTTCGATGGCCACCGCGAGCGCGAGGGTGGCGACGGCCAGGCTCATGCCCCGCACCCTGGTCGCCGGCCAACCCACGAGGACGCCGATGACGGTGGCCAGGAGCGCGGCCACCACCAGGGCGACCGGGAAGGGGACGCTGTTCTCGGTGAGTCGGATCGACGTGAACCCGGCCACGCCGGCGAAGGCGAGCTGGGCGAGGGAGATCTGCCCGCTGAACCCGGTCAGCACCACCACGGACAGGGCGAGCAGGGCGAACACCATCGAAACGATGAGGCCCTGGCGGTAGCCGGCCCCGAGGGTCACGAGCGCGACCGAGACCAGTCCGACCAGCGTGACCGCCCAGACCGCGATGTGGCGAGGGTGCGGGGAGGGGGGCAGGCGTCGGCCGGCGACCGCGGCCCGATCCGGCAGCGCGTCCCCTCGCCAGACGAGCACCCCGATGATCACCGCCGCCGGGATGATCTGCTGCAGGCCGGTCGTGGGGAGCCAGTCGGGGATGATCGAGGTGTCCGGACGCACCGCCCAGCCCAACACCAGGGACTGCGCCATGCCGATCGCCAGGCCCGCCGCGGTGGCGATCCCGAACGAGTGCAGGCCGCCGAGCAGGGCCGCCGCCAGCGCCGGGATGACGAGCAGCGAGGTGGTGGGGCTGAGGCCGGCGATGGGTTCGATGAGGATGATGGCGGCGCCGGCGAGCACCGACGCCAGTGCCCAGCTGATGCTCGCCAACCGGTCCGGCGCGATGCCGAGCAGGAGGGCTCCCTTCTCGTTGCCCTCCGCGGCCCGCGTGGC
This sequence comes from Acidimicrobiales bacterium, assembly GCA_025455885.1. Lineage (NCBI taxonomy): Bacteria > Bacillati > Actinomycetota > Acidimicrobiia > Acidimicrobiales > Acidimicrobiales bacterium. The sequence continues at coordinate 169,868 of JALOLR010000004.1, read as the reverse complement.
CAGCCCGAAACGGCTGAACCGGAACACCGCGGCCAACGCCACGGCGACGGCGCCGACCAACGCGACGAGGATCAGACGGTTCTCGGTGACGGTGGCGCCGAGCAGTTCGACCGGCCCGTCGGGCAGCACGGGGCGACGCACGACGACCGAGGCACCGCTGATCGGGAACCGCAGTCGCACGATCTCCTGGAGGTAGAGCAGCAGACCCAGCGAGGCGACGACCCGGGCCAACGCCGGCGCTCGACGCAACGGCCGGAAGACGAGCAGGTAGACCACCAGCCCGAGGGCCGTTCCGATGACCAGCGCGAAGGCGAGAGCGGTGACCAGCGTGGGCCGGGTGAGCAGGTGGACGCGTGCAGGCAGCCCGAGGACCGGGAGGACCCAGTCACCCGTCTCGCGGAACTCGAAGTAGGCGTAGGCGACGTACATGCCCATGGCGGCGTGGGCGAAGTTGACCACCCCCGACGAACGCTGCGTGAGGATCAGCCCGAGCGCCAGGGAGGAGATGACCGCGCCTCCGCCGAGGCCGGCGAGCAGGTAACCGAGGTACTGGCTGATGGGAACGCTCCGGAGCTCTGGGGAGGTCAGCCGCGGTAGATCCGACCGACGTCGATCCAGTCGGTCACCTGGCTCAGCTGCCGATCCTGCATCCGGGCGAGGATCTGCTGGGGGGAGCAGAGCGCCGGCAGGCCGTCGAACTGCTCACCGTCGCAGGTGTAGGGGTGGCCGCCGAAGTTCGGGGCGCCGTCGGTCGCCTGGAGTGCGGCGGTGATGGCACCGGGGGTGATGTCACCCCCGAGCTGGCTCAGGATGGCGTAGAGGTTCATGAGCGACCGGAACGACACGGTCCCGGCGCCGACGGGATCGAGGCCGTCGCCGTAGGCGGTGACGACGCCCTCGTAGAGCTCGCCGTCGGGCATCGCCGAGTCGCCGGACAGGGGGCCGTCCACGTTGAAGTACACGCCGTCGGTGTTGTCGACGCTGACCTGGTCGACGATCGCCGGCGCCGCGCAGGCCCCGACGTAGAAGGTGGCGGCGGTGATCCCCAGCGAGGCCACACCGTCGAACCCGGCCTTGCACCCGCTGTCGGCCGCGAAGACGATCATCGCGTCGGGCGAGCTCGACGCGGCTGCGGTGAGCGCGGGGTTGAGGTCGGTGGCCAGGACCGGGTACGGCACCATCTGAACCTCGGCCCCGGCGTCGCCGAGGACCTTTCGGGCCGCCTCGGCGCTGTCGGTGATGGACCCGAAGTCCTGGTAGACGATCGACACCTTCTTCGCACCCAGCTCCTCGGCTGCGTACCAGCCGAAGGCGACCCCTGCGGACTGGCTCCCCCCGCTCCACTGGAACGAGTTGGGGGAGGTGAAGGACTGGGCGCTGATGGGGATGCCCCCGACGAACGGGATGCCGTTCTGGGCGAGCGTCTCGATGCCGTTGCCGAACACGTCGATGCCGCCGAGCACGGCAGGAACCTCCTCCTCGACGAAGGTCTGGGCACACGAGGTGGACCCCTCGGCCGAGAACTCCGTGTTGCAGACGTCGAGCACGAGCGGCCGGCCGTCGACCCCGCCCATCTGCTCGTTGATGAACTCGATGCCCGCCTGCACGGCGAGGCTCAGCTCGGGATAGGAACCGGCCGGCGTGTTCTCCTGGTTGATCATCCCGAGGCGGATCGGCTCGCCGGTGGCCTTCGTGGGCTCACCGGGCACGTAGGGGGCGAGCACGGACCGGCGAGCGCAGTCGAGGAGCGCGTCGCTGGAGCAGGCGACGGGCTCGGTGTCGGTCGGTGCGGCCTGGGGATCGCTCTCGCTGCACCCTGCGGCGACCACGAGCAGCACGGCGACGGCGACCAGGGACGTCCGGATCCGTGCGGTGCGCCTCATCGTGTGCCTCTCCCCCTCGTGCGGATGGTGTCGCCGCTCGGTCGCCGGCCGGAGGCCTCGGACCACGACGGCCGAACACTGTTTAGCCCAGTCGGACCCGGGGCGCACCACCACCTCGGCCCGACGGTCCCACCCCGGGCCCGAGCGGCGCGCCCCCGGGTTCCGGCGCGACGCGGGCCCGCCCCCGCTCAGGCCCGATAGCCGGCGATCAGGCGGTCGGTGACCTCGTCGATCATGGCGTCCTCGACCTCCGGCGGCAGCGCCAGGCCGAGCTGCAGGACGGTGGCGACCCCGTGCGCGCCGCACCAGAGCGTGAGGGCCACCACCTGGGGGTCCTCGGCGGCGATGGCGCCCGCGGCGATGGCGTCCTCGATGGCACCGGTCGCGGTGGCGAACGCCATGGTCGTCGCCGGGGCCTCCGCCGTGGCGGGGAGGCCCGAGGCGGGGAGCGCCGGCGGCGCCAACAGCATCACCCGGAACAGCTCGGGGTTGTCCCGCGCGTAGGTGACGTAGGCCCGACTGTGGGCCCTGATGCGTTCGATCGGATCGGGGTCGTCGACCTCGTCGAAGCGCGCCGCCAGCCGGTCGATCTCGATCTCGGCGAGGGCGCCCAGCAGGTCCTGCTTGGAGCGCACGTAGCCGTAGAGCGCAGGGGCGGTCACGCCGAGCTGACGGGCCAGGCGCCGCAGGGAGAGCGCCTCGAGGCCGCCGGTCACGATCATGTCCCGAGCGGCGTCGATGATGGCGGCGCGCTGGAGCGGTGGTCGGTCGACGGGTGCGGTCACGCCGGAACTGTACCGGTCGGGTCGCTCGGGGTCGGCCGGCGCGGCACGGGGTGAACAGAGTTCACCGAGGCGTGGGGCTTGCTACCGTTCCGCCATGACCACGGCCTCGCCCCGCGTCCGGCCGTCCCTGGGAGCGGACCGCGGGCAGCGGCGGCGACCGCACGGCCCCCGCACGACGGGTCCTGCACGATGACCGCCATCCTCAATCCGATCGTGGCCGAGCGCCACGACGAACCCGCGGTCGTCGACGCCCGGGGCACTACCACCTGGGCGGAGCTCGACGAGCGGGTCACCCGACTCGTCCACGCCCTGCGTGACCGTGGTCTGGTCCGGGGCGACGCGGTCCTGACCATGCTCGGCAACCAGGCCGAGTTCATCGAGGTCACGTTGGCCTGCGCCCACGGCGGCTGGCTGCTGGTCCCCGTCAACTGGCACTGGGTGGTACGCGAGGTCGCCTACGTGCTGGCGGACGCTGAGGTCCGCGCCGTCGTGGTGGACCCCCGTTGGGCGGACGTGGTGGGTGAGGCCCTCTCCGGCCCCGACACCCCGGCTCCGGTGACGACGATGCTGACGGGGGACACGGAACCACCGGAGGGCTTCGCCTCCTACGAGGACGTGCTCGCCGCCAGTCGCAGCGACGAGATCGAGGATCCGCAGCGGGGTGGGCCGATGTTCTACACGTCGGGCACGACCGGCCGGCCGAAGGGGGTCCGCTCCACCCTCTCCACGATCGGCGGGCCCGCCGAGATGCTCACGCTGATCGCCCACTCGATGGCCCCGCTGATCGGCGTCACCCCCGGGGGTCGCGACGTCATGTGCGTCTGCGGCCCGCTGTACCACTCGGCGCAGTGGGTCTTCGGGCTCGCCTCGCTGTGCTGCGGCGCGACCCTCGTTCTGCAGCACCGCTTCGACGCCGAGGAGCTCCTCGGGCTCATCGACCGCCACGGGATCACCAACCTTCACCTCGTGCCGACCCAGATGATGCGCATGCTGGACCTGCCCGAACCGGTCCGCCTGGCCTTCGACGGATCGTCGCTGCAGCGGGTGGTCCATGGCGCCGCCCCCTGCCCGCCGTCGGTCAAGCAGCGGATGATCGACTGGGTCGGCCCGATCGTGTCGGAGTACTACGGCGGCACCGAGGGCGGGTTCCTGGCGATGATCGACGCCTCGGAGTGGGCCACCCGCCCCGGCAGCGTCGGCCGGCCGGTCGAGATCATCGAGATCCTGATCCTCGACGGGTCCGGCGAACCCCTCGGGCCGAACGAGCCCGGCGAGATCTGGTTCCGCAACCTCATGGGATCGGAGTTCGAGTACCACAAGGCGCCGGAGAAGACGGCGGCGGCGCACCGCAGCGGTGGACTGGGGACCCTCGGCGACATCGGGTTCCTCGACGACGAGGGGTACCTCTACCTGAGCGACCGCAAGATCGACATGATCGTCTCGGGCGGGGTCAACATCTATCCGGCCGAGATCGAGGGCGTGCTCGTCGAGCACCCGGCGGTGGCCGACGCCGCCGTGTTCGGCGTCCCGGACGACGAGATGGGCGAGTCGGTGCACGCCGCCCTCGCGCTGGGTCCAGGGCAGGCGTGGTCCGACACGCTCCGCGACGAGGTCACCGGGTTCAGCCGAGCACGCCTCGCGGGCTACAAGGTGCCGCGGAGCTTCGAGGTCCACGTCGCGCTCCCCCGCAGCGCAGCCGGCAAGCTCACCAAGCGCGAGCTCCGCGATCCGTGGTGGGCCGACCGCGGCCGTTCCATCTGAGGGTGCCGGCGGCGCCGGTCACCAGTCGATGACCGGGTTGGGCGGGAAGAGACCGGGGCGCTCCGCGGCGAGGCGGGCGCAGTCCCAGCCGGCGTCGACCCGTTGCCAGATCACCGGGTTCCGCGTCGGGTCGTCGATCTGCTCCCACTGCGCGCTGGCCAGGAAGAGCGGGTTGCTCGCCCCCAGGATCAGCTGTTCGGAGCGGTCGGTGATGGAGCCGACCAGCCGGTCGGGGCTCTGCTGGATCAGGTCGTAGGCGAAGATCTCGCGACGGGCGAGGTACACCTCACCCTGGAGGTCCTCGGACACCTTGATCGAGGACGTCACCCCGGGGTTGCCGTCGCCGTCGGCGTCGATGACGCGGGGATCGGCGGGGTCGGTCGGCAGCGCCTCGACCGCCGGGTCCGCGAGGACGATGCCGATGGCCGTCGGGGTCGCCGGCCGCGTGACCCGTAGCCGACCCTCGACCTCGGTCACCTCGACCGGTGTGGCGATGGGCTTGATCGCCCCCGTCGCCGCGTCGGAGATCGAGACCTCGACGGCCTGGTCCATGACCGTGTCGGCATGGCAGAAGGTCATCTGGTTCCACAGCTGGCCGTCGCGCAGCTCCAGGTCGGAGAAGCCGGTGCTGATGATCAGCGTCTTCATCGCGTCGTCCTGGTACGCGACCGCGTCGAAGTGGGCGTAGCGGCCCACGAGGTCCTCGGCCCCGGGGGGCAGTGCTGAGGCGACCGTCGTCGCGGGGTCGGCGGCCGGCGAACCGGCGTCGTCGCTGCTGGAGCAGCCCGCAACCAGGACGGCCAGCGCGGCGACGCCCGCCGCGACCGACCGTCCTCGCACCCGCCCTCGGGCGCTCACCGTGGCTCCACGAACCCGTCGAGGGCGTCGGAGACGGCGGTGCCCGGCGGGAGGTCGTCAGGGCCGATGGCCAGGTCGACCGCCCGTTCGAAGTGGTGGATCAAACGCTCGTGCCAGCCCAGCTGGAAGGGGCGGGCCCCCGGGGAGGAGACCGACGCCTGGATCGGCGCCATGTTGGCCTTGTCCTGGGCCATCACCGTCTCGAAGAGCTCCATGCGATCGAGGTGCTCCTGGGGAACGTCGTCACCCGCCCAGGCCGGTGCGTACCACCGCAGCTCCAGCTCGGTGGTGGTGTCGCCGGTCGGCCACATGCACAGGAAGGTGAACGCACCCGTGTCCATCGGGACCACGAGGTTCGGGAAGATCCCGAACGAGGTCGAGGTCTGTCGCCACAGCAGCGGGACCGCAGGGTTGTCGTGCTCCTCCGACACCATGGGCATGTCGCGGAACATCTCGTGCTTCTCGACGTTCAGGCGGCTGTGGCCGTTCGGCAGCATCGAGACGGTCACCGACTGGTCGTTGTAGAGGAGCGCGGCGTTGTCGGGATGCACGGTCCGCACGTGGTACACCTCGAGGAAGGCGTCGACCATGAGCTTCCAGTTGCAGTCGAGGTGGTGCAGCTGGGTGCCGACGGCCCGCATGGCTCGGCCGTCGATCTCGGACATCTGGTCGGCGATCGGGCCGAGGAACTCGAGGAGCGCGACGGCGTCGAGGTCCTCGTTGACGAAGACCCAGCCGTCCCAGGTCTCGCAACGCACCGACACCAGCCCCAGCGAGGCGGTGTCGAGCCCGGGGAAGCTCCGGGCGTCGGGCACGGCCTTCAGCGTGCCGTCGGTGCCGTACGACCACGAGTGGTACTGGCAGGTCAAGCGCCGCGCCGTACCGCACTCGTCGCGCGTCACCGGGGCGCCGCGGTGGCGACAGGAGTTGTAGAAGGCCCGGAGGACCCCGTCGTCACCACGGACCACGACGATCGGGGCCCCGGACCGCGTCGTCAACCGGTAGGCACCGGCCTCGGGCCATTCCGACTCGTGGCCGGCGAAGAGCCAGCTGCGCCCGAAGACCCGCTCTCGCTCGAGCTCGTGGAACGCGGGGTCGGTGTAGCGCCCGGTCGGGATGGGTGGGATCGCGATGGCGTCGGGGGGCGGCGCCGTCCTGACCTTCTCCCCTTCGATCCGATCCCTGATCGTCGCTTCGAGCGTCGTGTCCATGGCTCTCCTTGCCCCCTCGCGCCCGGTGGCGCCGAGTGTCGCCAGGGTGCCGACCACCTCGGGCGGCCCCATGTCGTGAACACCGTAAACCAACGCGACGGCGCGCGGGTCCCGCCTCCGCCGGGCCTCGATCTCCGGGGCGGTAGTCGACGAACCCGACCGGACCCCGGGCTCAGCAGCCCAGCTGCTCGGCCACGCCGTCGAGCTGCTCGGCGTACCCGGCGACCGCCGCGCTGATCGCCGCCTGGCGCTCCTCGGCGGTGCCCTCGGCGTTCTCGACCGCGGTGTCGAGGGTCTGCTGGGCGCTGTCGAGCTGCTCGCCGATCCCGGCGGGCAGCTGATCGCCGAGCGCGCCGACGGCGGTGGACACGACACTGGCCCCGGTCTGGATCTGGGAGAGCTGGTCGGGCGGGATCTGCGCCCCTTCCAGCCCGGTGAGCTGCTCCTGGACGGCGGCGATGGCCGCGCAGGCCGGGGCGCTGGCCACCTGGTTGACGGCGTCGTCGACGGCGTTGCTCACCGTGTCGCCGCATCCCGCCAGGAGCGTCGCGGCGGCGACGGCGGCCATGGCGAGCAGTCCCCGTCCCCTGCGGCGTCCCCGGGGGGCGAGGGTGCGGTCGGGTGCGACGGGCGTTGCGGTGGAGGTCATGGGCGTCAGCTCATCACGCCCGAGCACCCCGCCGGTGTCACCCTCGCCGAGATCGGCGCGGAGAGCACGGCGCGGGACCCCCGCCGGCCGGCCGACGCTCAGCCCTCGATCGTGATGGCGTACTCGGGGCAGTTGTCGGCGGCGAGCCGGGCGACCCGCTCGTGCTCGGCGGGGACGTCGGCCCGCACGACGACCGCATAGCCCTCGTCGTCGGAGTCGAAGAGGTCCGGGGCGAGTGCGTAGCACCGGCCGTGCCCCTGGCACTTCTCACGGTCGAACACGATCCGCATCACACCGCCTCCGTCGTCGGGGCGACCCTGACCGGCAGTCGGCGAGGCCCTCTCACCTGCCCGGTCGACCACGAGACCTCGTCGGGATCGTCGAGCTCGAAGTCCGGGACGCGGGCCAACCACTCCTCGAGGGCCACCGTGAGCTCGAGTCGGGCGAGGTTGGAGCCGGCGCAGCGGTGGATGCCGACGCCGAAGGCCACGTGGCGGTTGCGCTCCCGGTCGATGACGAAACGGTCGGCGTCCTCGAAGGCCTCGGGATCGCGGTTCGCCGAGGGGAAGGACAGCAGCACCCAGTCACGTTCGGGGATGTGGGCGCCGCCGACCTCGACGTCGGTGGCCGCGATCCGAGCCATCGTGACCGGCGAGTAGAACCGGAGGAACTCCTCGACCGCTGTCGGGAGGAGGTCCGGTTCGGCCAGCAGGCGCCGACGGTCGTCAGGGTTCGTGGCGAGGTGGAAGAGGCTGGCCCCGATCGCCGACCAGGTGGTGTCGATGCCGGCGATCAGGAGGAGGGCGATGGTTCCCGTGACGTGGTCGTCGGTGAGGGGCTCGCCGTCCATCTCGGCATCGAGCAGGTAGCCGACGAGGTCGTCTCGCGGGTTCGCCCGATGGTCGTCGACGACCCGGTGGAGGTAGTAGTCGAGCGTGTCCTCGTAGGTGAGGCCCTCGAGACCGTCCCCCGGGGTCTCCATGATCCGGTGGATGAAGCCCCGGAACTTGTCGCCGTCGGAACGGGGGACGCCCAGCATCTCGGCGATGACCCGGACGGGGATGTGCTGCGCGTAGTCGACGGCGGCGTCGACGACGTCGCCCGGGCGGGCGTCCATCTCGTCGAGGAGCTCACGGCAGGCGGCGCGGGTGGCGTCCTCCCAGCGGGCGATGACCTTCGGGGCGAACGCAGGGAGGAGGAGGCGCCGGGCGCCGGCGTGGAACGGGGGGTCGGAGGTGATCGGGGGGGCGTAGCCGCGGGGGGCGATGCCCTCGGGCTTGAACGGGCTCACGATCACCCCCTCCGAGCTGAAGTGCTCGGTGTCGTGGGCGATGGCCACGACGTCGGCGTGGCGGGTGGGCAGCCAGGCCCCACCGAAGCGTTCGGTGTGCGCCACCGGGCACCGCTCGCGCAGTTCGTCCCAGATCTCGGGTGCCGCGGCGGCGTAGTCGGCGTGGGTGTGGTCGAAGTCGGTGGCCCAATCGGCGATCGGGTCCTTCTCGGCGGTCGTCATCGGAGATCCCCCTTCCCGGGGCATCCTGCCCCACTGCGGCCCCGGAGTCCCATTCTCGCTGATCGGGGCGTCACCGACCGCTCAGCCGGTCCCGAGGTGGGCCACCTCGTTGAACGTGTGCAGCACCCCGCCCCGCTCGGTGAGCTGGATGCGACTGATCGACGCCGGGGCGACCCACAGCCGCCAGGACGTCTCGTCACCGGCGCCGAGGGCCCAGGCCACGGCCGCCTTGATGGGCGAGACGTGGGTGACCACCACGGTCGTCCCGTCACCCGGTCGGGCCTCGGCCGCCAGACGGTCGAGGGCGACGCCCACCCGCTCGCCCAGGGCGCGCAGCGTCTCCCCGCCGGGCGGGGCGAAGTCGGGGTCGGCGCGCCACTGCGCCCAGGTGGCCGCCGGTACGTCGGCGAGGGGACGGCCGTCGAGCTCGCCGTAGTCGAGCTCGATCCACGCCTCGTCGACCTCGACGGGCAGCCCGAATTCCTCGGCAGTCTGACGGGTCCGCCGCAACGGGCTCGAGATGACCCGGTCGACCGGGCCGACCGCGGCCGCGAGCAGGCGCGCCTGCCCGATCCCGGTCTCGTCGAGGGGGGCGTCGATCCGGCCCAGCAGCTTCCCGGTCGCGTTGTGGTCGGTGCGCCCGTGCCGGACCACGACGATCATCGGCATGCCTCGCCCCTCAACACGTCGGCGGTCGTTCGACGACCCGTTCGAGGCGCCCGGTGGTCAGGAAGCGTCGGCGCACCTCGGGGTCGGCGAGGTCGAACGTGCGCCACACCCACACCAGGCAGGCCAGCCCGATCAGCTCGAGGATCACGATCACACCCGCTGGCCGCCCGAGCTCCGGGAGCCCGCCGTCGCCGAACGACCATCCGAACAGCGGCCACCAGAACACCTCGGCCCGCGCCCAGATCCCGTCGAGGACGAGGTGCATGAGCAGGCCGATCGGCAACCCGATCCAGCGGCGCCGCACGAGGCGGCGCTTCTGGGTGGTGAGCATCACGAGGGTGAGGAGGGCCACCGGGGCCAACAGGGTGTGCAGCAGCCGTGGTCCGCCGAGCACCACCTCGCCAACCGGGAGGACCGAGCCGAGCATCACGAGCCGGTAGTCGAGGGCGGGGCTGCGGAACACCCACCACACGAAGACGAAGCTGACCCCGGCGAACCAGAGGATCATCGCACGAGGATGCGGCCGCACTCCGGGCAGAACGCGACGGCATCGGGCGGCTCCTGACGAAGCCGCTCGACCTCGAGCGCGGCCAGGCCGAGGTGGCAGCCCTGGCAGGTCGATCCCTGGAGGCGGGCAATGGCGACACCTTCGTGCTGCGGACGGAGCCCCTCGTAGGCGGCCACGAGGGCCGGGTCGAGCCCGTCGACGAGCGCCGCCCGTTCGGCGTCGAGCTCGGCGATCCGCTCCTCGAGCTCGCGTTCGGCGTCGGCGAGCGCCGCGGCGGCCTCGTCGTGGTCGGCGGCGAGCCCGGCGTCCTCCCGATCGATCTCGGCGAGGCGGGCGTCGAGCGGCTCGGCCTCCTCCATCAGCTCGAGCACCTCGTCCTCGAGCTGGGTCCTGCGCCGGTTGAGGGACTCGAGATCGGCCTGGAGGGCCTGGGCCTCCTTCGGTGAGGTGATGGCGCCGCCGTAGAGCTGGGTGTCGACGTGGGCGATCTTGTCGCCGAGCCCGGCGATCTCGTCCTCGAGACGGCTCTGGCGGCTGCCCAGCTCGGCCCGTTCGGCGCGGACGGGCGCCGTCGTCGTGGCCAGTTCATCACGGGACCGGGCGGCCGCGTCACGACGGGCCCGTTCGGGGAGGGTCCGGTGGCGGTGGTGGAGCTGGTCGAGGGCGGTGTCGTGGCGTTGCAGGTCGAGCAGGCGCTCGAGGGCGGTCATGGCGACAGCATCGCTCATCTCAGCCGGGCGGCGGTGCGGGCGCGGGCACCGGGGCCGGCGCGGGGGCCGGCGCCGGAACCGGGGCGTCCCCGTCGACGGCGGACGGCGCCGTGGTGGTGGGCGACGTGGGCCGGGTGCCCGAAGAGCTCGACCGTCCGGTGTTCCCCTTCATCGGTCCGCTGATGACGCCGACACCGCTGCGGTCGTAGCCCCCGTTGAGCGTGCCGAAGGGGTCGTTGGCGCCCGAGAGGGGACGGCCGCTGCGGGTGGGGGGCGCACAGTCGGGGAAGGGCCGTGAGGGACGGTCCTCGTGGTACAGCTCGTTGAAGCGCTGCCAGATGGCGGCCGGATAGGTGGAGCCCCAGGCCTGGCGGCCGGGCAGCTGGGAGAGCGAGGTGCCACCACCGATGACGCGGCCGGAGGGGTCGGTGCGCACGGTGCCGCCCTCTTTCGGGTTGCCCATCCAGACGGCGGTGGTGAGGTAGGGGGTGAACCCGACGAACCAGACGTCGGTGGGGCCCGTGGTGGTGCCCGTCTTCCCGCCCGAGACCTGGTCGGGCAGGGCGGCGTTGCGGCCGGTGCCGCCCTCCACGTTGCCGGCGAGGATGTCGGTGGCCAGGCAGGCGGTCTGCTCGCTGATGACCCGCACCCCCTCGGGGCGGTGCGAGAAGAGCACCTCGCCGTTGCGGTTCTCGACCCGCTCGACGAAGTAGGCGGGGTTCTCGATGCCGCCGTTGGGGATGGCCCCGTATGCGGTGGCCATCTCCAGGGGGGTGGTGTCGGCGACGCCGAGGGGCAGCGAGGGCTTCTTCTCCGACCCGTCGGGCAGGTCGACACCCATGGAGCGGGCCCGGGCCACCACCCGTTCGGGTCCGACCACCTGGTTCAGCCGCACGAAGGCGGCGTTGGAGGACGCAGAGAGGACCGACTGGAGCGTGCCACCCGCGCCGGTGACGGTGTAGGGCTGGAGCGTGCCGGGGTCGGTCATGGTGATGGTGCCGCTCACCGTGTCGAACGGCAGGGCACCCTGCTCCAGCGCCTCGAGGAGGACGAAGGTCTTGAACGTCGACCCGGTCTGACGCCCGGGGTCGGTGGTGGCGATGTCGAACTTGTCGGTGGCGAAGTCGGCCCCGCCGACCAGCGCCCGCACCGCGCCGGTGGACTGGTCGACCGCCACGAACGCCGAGGTCACACCGACGTCGTTGGCGGGGGTCTCCTCGGCGTGGGCCACCTCGGCGGCGAACTGCGCCGCTGGGTCGAGCGTGGTGTGGATGGCGAGGCCACCGCCGAACACCGCCTTGTAGCGCTCGGCGTAGGTGGCACCGAGGCGCTCGTCGGCGAGCAGTTGGAGCTTGACGTACTCGACGAAGTAGCCGTCGGACGCGGTGAGCGCCACCTCGCCGCACCACTCCGGACGGTCGGGCGTCTCGATCCCGCACCGGGCGGTGGGGACCGGGAAGTAGGAGATGTAGTCGGCGTCGTCCCGGCTCAACAGGCCGAGCGAGACGAGGCGGTCGACGGCGATGGCCCTCTGGGCGGTGGCTTCCTCGGGGTACAGCGTGGGGTCGTAGGCGACCGGGTTCGAGATGAGGGCGGCCAGCATCGCCCCTTCGGCCCAGCTGAGCTCCTGGACGTTGCGACCCCAGTAGGTCTCGGCGGCGGCCTGGACGCCGTAGGCGCCGGACCCGAAGTACACGGTGTTGAGGTAGGTCTCGAGGATCTCGTCCTTGGTCATCTCCTGCTCGAGGCGCAGGGCGAGGACGGCTTCGCGGGTCTTGCGCTCGAGGCTCCGCTCGTTGGTCAACAGGGCGTTCTTGACCAGCTGCTGGGTGATGGTCGAGCCGCCCTGCTCGACACCGCCGGCGGAGACGTTCTCGACGAGGGCGCGGGCCAGGGCCCGGGCGTTGACGCCCCGGTGCTGGTAGAACTCGGCGTCCTCGATCGCGAGGATGGACTGCACGACGGGCTGGGGGACGTCGGCGAGGGCGATCGGCTCGCGGTTCTCGTCGCCGTGGAGGGTGGCGAGGAGGGTGCCGTCGGAGGCGAACACCTGGGAGCGGACGGCGTAGTCGCCGAAGGCGTCGAGGTCGAGCTCCTGGGGGTCACCCGATCCGGCGGAGGCGATGGCCGCGAGCTGAGGGCCCGCCAGGACCACCGCTCCGGCCAGGAGGCCGCCGGTCGCCACGATCGTGACGACGAACATCAGGACCTTTCGCACCTCTCCGAGGCTACCGGGCAGACCCCCCGGTCCAGGTGTCGCGCGTAGGGTGGCCGACGTGAGCGCCGATCGGCCGTCCCTGGCGCTGTGCGGCGCGGGGATGATCAGCGTCGTCCACGGGATGGCGGCGCCGCTGGCGTCCGTGCGGGTGGTGGCCGTCGCCTCGCGCTCTGCGGCGCGTGCCGCGGAACGGGCGGGGCAGCTGCGCAGCCGGGCGGTCACCTACGACGAGCTCCCCGCCGGTGCCGACGCCGTGGTGGTGGCCACTCCCCCGGCCTGCCACGCCGGCGACACCGTGCGTGCGCTCGAGGCCGGCGCGGCCGTGCTGGTCGAGAAGCCCCTGGCCACGACGCTGGCCGGCGCCGACGCCATCGTGGAGGCCGCCGACCGCACCGGGGGCGCCGTCGTGTACGCCGAGAACCTCGCCTTCTCACCGGTGGTGGCGAGGGCCGCGGCCCTCGCCCGCGGGCTCGGGCCGTTGCGCCACCTCGGTGTGCGCGCCCTCCAGCCCGCACCGGAGTGGGGCGGGTTCCTCGACCCGTCGTGGGGCGGCGGCGTGCTGTTCGACCTCGGGGTCCACCCGCTGGCCGTCGCCCTGCTCGTCGCCGGCGACGACGCGCTGGTGGCGGTGAGCGCCACGCTGGAACGCGGCGACCGGATGGTCGACGAGCACGCCGTGGTCCGGCTCCGGTTCGAGTCGTCGCTGGTGGCGGTCGTGGAGTGCAGCTGGCGCCACCCCACCAGCGAGTGGGACCTGCAGGCGGCCGGCGACACCGGCGTCGTGCGCGCCGAGCTGATGCCCGACGTGGTGCTGGAGCGCGACGGCGAGCCGGTGACGCTCGATCCGACCACACCGGGAGCCGATCCCCGCCTCGAGCAGCTCGGCTACGTCGACCAGCTCCGGGCACTGGGGCGGGCGGCGGGGGGCTCGCCGTCGTGGTGCGACGCCCGCTTCGGCCGGGGGGTGCTCGACGTGGTCATGGCGGCCTACACCTCCGCGGGGCGCGGGGGTGCGGAGGTCGAGGTGCCCTTCGCCGGGCCGCGGGACCTCACGCCGCTGCAGTGCTGGCGGGCGTCGTGACCGGATCCGCGGCCGAGGTGCGAGACTGGCCGACCGCGGTCCGGTAGCTCAGTTGGTCAGAGCAGTGCCCTTACAAGGCAAAGGTCGCCCGTTCGAGTCGGGCTCGGACCACCGCCGACCCGCCGACGCTCGCGGCGGGGCTCAGCGCGGCGTCAGGCGGGCGCGCAGTTCGACGTAGACCTCGTCGCCGGCGATCACGGCCAACGGTTCGGCCAGCGAGTCGACCACCGGTTCCTCGCCGCGGTACGCCTGCGTGCCCTCGGTGCAGACCCACGCCATCGACTCGCCGTCGTCACCCCAGTCGGCCCGGGTCCACCGTCGGACGGTGGCCTGCTCGCGACCTCCGTCGAGCGGCTCCCAGTCGACGCGGAGCGGGAGCTGCCAGCACACCGACGGCTTCCAGTCGACGGGCGATTCGCCGTCGGCGAGCGCCGCGAGGTGCAGGGCACAACCGGCTCCGCCCTCGAACCCCGGCCGGTTGAGGAAGATGCACGCCCCGTCGACGACCCGGGTGGCCGAGCGGGACCCGTCGGCGAAGACGCCGCCGGTGCGCGCCGCGTCGTGGAACTGGAACAGCTCCGACGGGACCATCGCCGCCATCGCGCTGACGAGTCGGGCCTCGTCCTCGTCACCGAGCTCCGCCCCGATCGAGCAGCACCCCTGGCCGAGGTGCTCGGCGGGCTCGTCGAGGATGCCGAGGCACCCCCGGCCCCAGATGCAGGTCCAGTCGGAGGTGAGGAACGCCCGGTCGAAGCGCCAGCGGGTGACGCCGTCGTCGATCACCTCGTAGCCGTCGTCCACGTCAGTCCCGCTCCTCGTGGGGCGATCCGCCGAAGGTGGGCCGGGGCCTACCTCGCAACGAGTCGCCGGCCACCCGGGCCAGGGCGATCATGGCCTCGGCGGCCTCCTCCTGGAGCTCGGGGAGGGCGTCCCGGCCGAACCAGCGGGCCTCCTGGATCTCGAACGACGCCGCTCGCACCCCGTCGGCCCGGCCCTCGTCGGTGGGCCGGGCCCGGAACACGACGTCGACGCGACGCCAACGGGGGGCGACCACCACGCTGGGCTCGCCGACCAGGTCGACCTCGAGGCCGACCTCTTCGAGGATCTCCCGACGGGCGCCGTCGGCGGGCCGTTCCCCGCGCTTCAGGAAACCGCCCGGCAACCCCCAGCGGGGCCGGTACGCGTGGCGGACGAGGAGGACCCGACCGTCGGCGCGCTCGACGACGCACAACCCGCCCACGGAGTAGGAGGGGACGACGAGGCGGACGAGCCACTGGCGCACACCGTGAGGGAGGTGCGCGAACGCCCCGAGCGCCCGGCGACGCCACGAACGTGCGGGGACGGGCGGCATCGGACTCAGCCCGCCGAGCGGCGAGCGTGGAGGAGCTCGTCCAGCAGTTCGGGGGTGGCGGCGGCGACGGGCGTGCGGCGGGCGTCGTGGTCGAGGGCCACCAGGTCGCGATCGTCGCCGTCGACGACGACCGCACCGGCCTCCCGGCAGACCAGCAGCCCGCCGAGGTAGTCCCACGACCCGTGGGCGTTCACGCTGCAGTCCACGTAGGCGTCGACGGCGCCGCTGGCCACCGCGCACAGGTCGAGGGCACAGGCGCCGAGGGCCCGGTACTGGTTCCACCCGAGCCAGCGCGACGGGAAGCCCGACAGGAGCACGACCGACCGACGCAGGTCGGTCGTGGTGCTGGGACCGATGGGCTCGCCGTCGCGAGTGGCCCCCGACCCCCGGCACGCGTCGAAGCGCTCCCCGGTCGCCAGGTTCATGACGAGCGCCGCACGGGGCCCGTCGCGGTCGACGGCGCAGAGGCTGGTGGCGTACCAGGGGATGCCGCGGCTGGCGTTGGTCGAGCCGTCGAGCGGGTCGACGACGACGGTGATCGGGGCCTCGGGACGGTGACGACCGGACTCCTCGGACAACACGCCGAGCCCGGCCCGCTCGAGCACCTCGAGAGCTGCGGCGTCGGCGGCGAGGTCCGACCGGTACTGCCCGGCGCGCGTCCCGGCCGGGCCCCAGTCGTCGAGGTCGCCCAGCACGCCGCGGATGGCCGTCGCCGCCTCGTCGAGCACCTCGTGCAGCGACTGGTCGTCCACGGACCGACGGTAGCCGTCGGACAGAGGGTCGTGGCAGGCTGACGTCGTGTGCTCGCCGTCGAGCCACGACGCCGTCCATCCCAGGAGCTCCCCCGCTTGGCCATCATCGACGTCCCCGGCTTCGTCGCCGACCTGAAGGACCACGCGGTGGACCACGCGTTCCACGTGCACGACGAGCGGCACTTCGTCGAGACGTACTCGCTACGCCAGGCGTGGGAGGTCGACCTGCACCCCGAGGAGGCGTGCGGCGGACCGCTCGACCTGCACCTGTCGCTCGAGGTCGACCCCCGGGTGATGCTGAGCTTCGAGGACCAGATGCTGGAGGTCCCCGAGACCGAGGACCCCGTCACCGGGTTCAGCTTCCCGCTCGTGTTCACCTGGGTCCTCCCGCCGCTGCCCAACGGACCCGATCTGTTGGTCCTGGCCACCGAGCTCGCCGGCCTCGGCGGGCCGGACCTCCCCCTCGAGGTCTCGGCCATCGACTCCTTCGCCAGCGTGACCGACGCCGCCGAGCGCAGCCTCACGATCGTGGCCCGGCTGGAGGTCGGGCTCGATCGGATCTACCTCGGCCAGGAGCAGCTCTGCGACACCCTCGATCGCTGCCACGACGTGAGCTCGTACCTGCTCGATCGGGCGCCGGCGTGGCTCGGCGAGGTGTGAGCCCGCCCCGGAGCGACCGGCCGTGAGCCCGGAGCCGCAAGTGGTGCGCTTCGAGCGGGGTGCGCCCGACGAGCTGCTCGGGGTGATGGACGACCTGGCCCGTGACCGCAGCGGGTGGGTGAACCTCCAGGCGGTGGGCACCGATCCCGACGACGCCCCCGAGATGCCGCCGGGCCGGTCGGGGATGTTCGCCTGGCTCTCGTCGCGGCGGATCACCGTGCCCGTGTCGACCTGGGTGCCCGGGCCGCCGACCCGCCACGGTCACGAGGCCGACTCGCTCGGGATCCAGCACGACGCGGGGCGCTTCGCGGCCAACCGGCTCGTCGACGCCGGGCTGACGATCCCGTCCTCGTGGCGACGCCTGGCCGACCACCCCCGGCGGGGCCTCGTGTTCGAGCTCCCGGACGGCACCGCGCCCCGCGAAGTGCTGGCCTTCCTCCTGCGGGCCAGCGACGTGCTGGCCCCCGGACCGCTCCCCCCGACCTGGGTCGCGGTCGTCCACCGACGCGGCGCGGCATGAGCTACCGGTCCGGTGCCCGCCGTGACCGGCCCGGCGGAGCACCGGCCGACGGGGGCTGCGCCGGTACCTCGCCGTAGGCGCCGGTACTCTCCTGCGGTGTCCACCACGAGCCTCAGCGAGCTCGGTGCAGCGTCGTCGGCCCCGCGCTCGAGCCCCCCGCTCGCACCGACCGGACCGGGAGCCCACGGCGGCTTCGCCTTCCAGCCCGGTCTCGAGGGGATGCGTGGAGCCGCCGTCCTGGCCGTCCTGGTCTTCCACGGTGGGTTCTCGTGGGCCTCCGGGGGCTTCCTCGGGGTGTCGACCTTCTTCACCCTCTCCGGCTTCCTGATCTCGACGCTGCTGCTGCACGAGCGTCACCGCACCGGATCCGTCGCGCTGAAGCGCTTCTGGGCACGTCGCTTCCGTCGGCTCATGCCGGCGGCACTCGTCTGCCTCGTGGGCGTGCTGGTGTTCGCGGCCACCGTCGCCACGCCCGCGCAGATGGTGGACCTCCGGGGCGACATGATCGCCTCGCTCCTCTACGTGGCCAACTGGCGCTTCATCGCCGACGGTGCGTCGTACGCCGAGCTGTTCGCGGCGCCGTCGCCCGTGCTGCACTTCTGGTCGCTGGCCATCGAGGAGCAGTTCTACCTCGTGTTCCCGCTGGTGGTGGCCGGATGCCTGGCCCTCGCCAAGGGCTCACGTCGGCTCCTCGCAGGCCTGCTCGCGATCGGCACGGTGGCCTCGGTCGCCCTCACCGCGTCCTTGGCCGAGTCCAGCATCGATGCCGCTTACTACAACACCTTCTCGCGGGCGGCGGAGCTCCTCCTCGGAGCGCTGCTGGCCATCGTGGTGGCCCTCCCCGTCACGCGTCGCGCCCTCGACCACGGGCGGGCGACGATCGCCGTGACCGTTGCCGGGGCCATCGCCTCGATCGCTGTCGTCTGGTTGTGGCACACCGCCGCGCAGACCGACGCCTGGCTGTATCGAGGTGGCCTCGCCGGCTACGCCCTCTTGTCGACGCTACTCATCGTGGCGGCGGTGGAGGCCGGCCCACTTCGGCGGATGTTCTCCACCACCGGGCTGCGGTGGCTGGGTCGGATCTCCTACGGGGCCTACCTGTACCACTGGCCCATCTTCTTGTGGCTCACCCCGGCCCGCACGGGGCTCTCGGAGGTGCCGCTGTTCGGGCTGCGCATGGGCGTGACCCTCGGGGCTGCGGTGCTCTCCTATCGCCTGATCGAGGAGCCCATCCGGGCGGGCCGCCTGGTTCGGGGGTGGCATCCGTTCGTCGTGGCGCCCGTCGCCGTGGCCCTCGTCCTGCTGGGGATCATCCGCGTCGCGACGCCGACACCGTTGGACGACCGGATCTCCTTCGCCGCCGAGGAGCAGCCGGAGATCCCGGAGTTCGTCGCGGCCGAAGCGAGTGCGCCCACCGTTCCCGCCACCGTGCCGGCCACGACACCTCCCGCGCCCCTGCCCGACGGGACGAGCCCCGCACCGCCGTTGCCCGACCCTCCGATACAACGCCCCGGCGAGAAGCTGCGGGTGCTCCTCGTCGGCGATTCGGTCATGGCCTCGCTCGGTCTGGGGATCCAGGGCTGGTCGCAGAGCACGGGCAACACCCTCGTCTGGAACAACGCCGAGCTGGGTTGCGGCACCGGTCGCGGGGGCTCGTGGAGGTTCGTCGAGCGCGAGACCGAGATCTCCGAGGGCTGCAACCAGATGCGCGACACCTGGGCCGCGCACCTCGCCGCGAAGCGACCGCACGTCGTGGTGCTCATGGCCGGGACCTGGGACGTCGTCGACCGCAAGCTCCCTGGCGACGACCAGTGGCGGACCCTCGGCGACCCGGTCTACGACCGGTTCATGCGCCAGGAGATCACCTACGCCATCGACGTCCTCCAGGGCCAGGGCTCCACCGTGGTCCTGCTCACCCATCCGGCCATCCGCAGCGGCATCACCGAGCAGCTCCCGGGCCCGTTCCCCGAGTCCGACCCCGCCCGCATGGCACGCCTGAACGAGCTCTTCGTCGAGGTGGCCGCCACCCGCCCGCGTTCACGGGTCGTCGACCTCGCCGGGCACATGGCGGCACGACCTCAGGGTGAGCTCGACCTCACCGAGCGACCCGACGGGATCCACTGGACGAGGACGTCCGGCCGACCGCTCGGGGACTGGCTCGGGCCGCTGCTCGAGAGCATCGCCCGCGACGAGCCGACCGAGCCGGGCGCGGTGATCATGTCGTCGTGACCATGCCGAACGACGCCCTCTACGCCGTCGCCGCCGACCCGGCCCGCGACGCGACTGCGTTCGTGGACGTCACGGAGGTGAACAACCGCATCTACAAGTCGGTCGACGGCTGTGACACCGGCGAGGGCTACCACCCCGCCGGCGGGCTCGGGGAGGTGCACATCGACGTGACGGCCGGCCTGCTCGTCGCCGCGCGGAACACGGTGCCGGTGGCGCCGCCGACCACGGCGCCTCCGGCCGCCGCGGTCGTCGTGACGCCCGGGTTCACCGGCTGAGCGGCCGCGGGGCGCCCGTCCTGACCGACGGGGTTCGCCGTCAGCAGGTGCCGAAGACAGTGTCGGGGATGCCGGTCTCCGCCAGGACGGCCGGAGAGTTGGGATCAGCACCGTCCTGCAACGGGATCGCCAGGGAGTAGGAGCCCCCTCCGAGATCGAGCGCTGTCGTCTCGGAGCGGGCGAGCGGATTCGTCCAGCTCACATCGGAGGGGAACGACCCATCGGGGCACTCCCCGGTCACGAAGAAGACGCTGCTCTGCCCGCTGCCCTCGCCGCGGTCGAAGGTGAAGGTCGGCTCGACAACGCGCTGCCGCGGGCAGTTGGTGGTGCCGAACGTCCGGACCACCTCGAGGGGCTGCTCCAACGCCGATTCGGCGGCGGCGAGGTCGGTCACGCCGGTGGCGTCGTAGGCGATGATCTCCTCCAATGCTGCGGTGACCTCGTCAGGAGCGACGTCGAGCATCGCGCCGGCGCGATCCTGGAAGAATCCGATGACCCCTCCGACGTCGTTGGCGATGATGAGGCCGGTCGGGGCCTGGGCGAACGAGTTGTACGCGTCACAGAACTCCGGTGAGGCCGAGCCGGGCGGCTGCGAGGTCGGGGTGGTGTCTCCGGGGGTTGGGGTGGCCGTCCCGGAGTCCGAGCCACAGGACGCCAGCATCACGAGTACCACGAGGGTCGGGAGAAGTGTTCGCCGCATGGGAGGAAAATCCGTTTCTCGGCTATCGGAGTCAAGGGGGATCTGGAACTGTTCATCGAGGATTCAGCCCTTCGTCACCGAGCACCGATCCTGTCGATGCCGTCACCGGCCACACTCCCCGGCGTGGCGACCGTCGACGAGCTGCTCGACGAGGCGCCGCTGACCCGGCTCCACATCCGGGTGTGGCTGGTGGCGGCTCTCGGCGTGATGCTCGACGGCTTCGACTTCTTCGTGGTCGGCGTGTGCCTCCCGCTGATCGCCAGGGACCTCGACACCACCACCCTGCAACAGGGACTGATCGCCTCGGCTGCGGTGGCCGGCTCGGTGGTGGGGGCGCTGGTGGCGGGCCCGCTCTCGGACCGGCTCGGCCGCCGACTCCTGTTCACCGTCGACCTGATCATGTTCGTCGTGTTCGCCCTGGCGTCGGCGTTCGCCTGGGACGCCTGGTCCCTCATCGCCTTCCGGTTCCTGCTCGGGGTCGCCATCGGGGCGGACTACCCGCTCAGCTCCAGCTACGCGGCCGAGATCGCCCCGAGGCGGCACCGCAACCGCATGCTCGTCGGGGTGATCAGCTTCCAGGCCGTCGGCTCGCTGATCGGCGTCGCCCTCGGACTCGTGGTGGTCAACGCCACCGAGTCGGTGTCGGCCTGGCGGTGGATCTTCGGGGCCGGGGCGGTGCTCGCCGGCGCGATCGTCGTGGCCCGGATCGGTGTCCCCGAGAGCCCTCGTTGGCTGTTCGACCAGGGCTCGCGCCCGGAGGCGCTGCGCGTCGTGTCCCGCTTCCTCGGTCGCACCGTCACGTCCGCCGGCGTCGCCAACGCCGCCGACGCCGCCCCCCGACCCGAGCGGGAGCCGGCCGGGTGGCGCACCCTCTTCACCGAGACGTTCCGCCGCCGGACCGCGCTGACGAGCGTCCCCTGGTTCCTCATGGACATCGTCGTGTACGGCATCGGGGTGTTCACGCCGACGATCCTGGCGGCGATCATCGTGACCGACACCGACTCGTTCATCGGCCACGAGATCAGCTCGCTGCGGGGGACGGCGTTCGCCGACCTGTTCCTCGTGGCCGGGTTCGTCGGGGCGCTCGTGTTGATCAACCGGGTGGGCTTCATCCGGCTCCAGGTCACCGGCTTCCTCGCCATGACCGTCGGGCTCGGCATGCTCGCATTGGCTGCGGGCTTGCCGGGCGGGGCCGACGACTACTTCCTGCTGGCCTTCGCGGGCTTCGCCATCTCGAACTTCTTCCAGAACCTGGGGCCGAACTCGACGACGTTCCTGATGCCGGCCGTGGTCTTCCCGACGCGCATCCGCGCCACGGGCGCCGGGTTCGGCGCGGCGGCCGGCAAGGCGGGCGCGGTGGTGGTGACGCTGCTGTTCCCGGTCCTGCAGGGATGGATCGGTCTGTCGGCCACGGTGGGCCTCATGGCCGCCGGCTCGCTGGCGGCGGCGATCGTGACCCTCACCCTGCGCTCGAGCGCCTCGACCGCGGCGCTCAGCCGGGCGGGGTGAAGGCCGGGTCGAAGTTCACCACGATCCGATCCACCGCCGTGCCGTGCTCTCGGACCCGCGACCCGCGGTCCCCCGAGCTCCCCAGTCGTCCCTCCGAGAAGGAGGTTGCGAACATCAGTACGACGTACTAGAGTTCGATCACTTCCCCTCTCGGCGCCGCCCACTGCCGGTGCCCGCCTGTTGATCGTCGGAGATCGAGGAGCACGGCCATGGCCGTCGGGGAAGCCACCACCACGCCGAGCAGCCCGTCCGCAGGTGCCGTGTCGATGCCGTCGGGCGCCGCTCGTTCGGCGGCGCTGGTCGAGTCGCTGCTGGGCGCAGCGGGAGCCCATTTCGGGGTCGATGATCTCGAGTGGGAGCGCTTGGACGGCGACGGGCTACGGGCGGAGGCGGAAGGTCTCCAACGGGGGATCTCGGCGTTGGAGCACCAGCAACGCCGGGTGCTCGGCGTGATCGACGAACGGCGCGCGTTCACCGTCGACGGATCCCGTGACGCCGCCGACTGGTCGGCGAACAACCTCGGGATCAGTCGCAAGGCCGCGAACGACCGCCTGCGCCTGGGTCGCGACCTGGCGGAGCTCCCGAAGCTGGCCGACGCCGCGGCGAGCGGGTCGTTGACCGCCGATCAGGCCCGCCCCGCCGCCGAGCTCGCTCGGGTGGCCGGCACCGACACCGGGTGGGCCGCCCAAGCTCCCCACCTCCCCGTCGGGGTGCTGTCACGTCACGCCGCCAAGACGCGCCGCCCGGGTGCCGCCGATCACCGTGCCGCGCAGGCGGCACGGCACTTCCACACCTGGATCGACGGGCTGGAGATGCGCTTCCGGGGGTCGGTCCCCACCGACGAAGGCGCCCGCCTCCTCACCGCCATCGAACGAGCCATGCCCCCACGTGCCCCCCACACCGATGCGAACGTGACCCCCGATCAGCGGCGCGCCGACGGGCTGATGGCCCTCGCCGGCGCCACCCTCGCCGGCGACGCCGATCCCGACCGGGCCACCGTCGTCGCCGTCGTCGAGCTCGCCGCCATCTGCGACGACGACCCCGGTGCCACCGCCGAACTCGAGACGGGCCAGCCCCTCGCCACCGAGACCGCCCGCCGGCTGCTGTGCGACAGCCGGATCGAAGTGGTGGTCCAGGACCGCTCCGGCGTCGCCGTCGGCGTGGGGACCACCAGCCGAACCGTGAGCCCCGGCCTACGCCGCGCGCTCGTGCACCGCGACGGACGCTGCCGGTTCGGGAACTGCACCGCCACGCGGTTCCTCCACGCCCACCACATCGCCCACTGGCCGTCGCCCACCACCATGGGCAATCTCACCATGTTGTGCTGGCACCACCACCACCTCGTCCACGAGGGCGGTTGGGCGCTGTCCGGTGATCCCAACGGCGCCCTCCTCGCCACCCACCCCACCGGGGCCAGCGCCGTCGAGAGCCACCCCCGGAACGGACGTCCCCCCGACGGGCCCCCGGACGCCCCGACGGCCGGCCGCCCCGACACTGAGCGCCGACGGGCCCGGGCCGGTCGGTCGCCGGCCGACCCGGGCCAACCGCCACACCGACGATCCACACCCGACCCCGCCCTCGCTCTGTTCACGCCGGACACGAGCTGAGTCATCCCACGAACCAACCACCGCGCACAGGCTGGCGCGACGAAGAACGAACCGAGCGCCATTGGGGGCGCCGATGGCGCGGGCGTCGGTCCCCAGTGCCACAGGAAGGACCATCGGGCGGGCTGCCCTCGCCGGGCTGCGCCAGCCGACGTTCACCCGCCACGAGAGTTACTGTCGGCGACCGCTCGCTTTCGGCACCAGGGGGAAACGCATGTCGTCCAGCTCGGAACGGGGCCTTCACGCAGGGCAGCACCGGGGCGGCGGCGCCGAACCGTCAGGGATCGCCAGCCGCAGGACGCGCCGATGGGCTGTGCTCCTCGCCGCAGCCGTGATCGCCGCGACCCTCCCCGTGATCGCACCGCCGGTCTCCCCCAGTGCGGGCGCCGCGGCCCCCGCCGCCGTCGAGTGCACGACGCCACCCCCGTCCTTCGTAGCCGACTCCCTCACCCCCCAGGCACTGCGCGAGCGCTACGGCATCCAACCGCTGCTCGACGCCGGCTACGACGGTCGCGGCCAGACGGCGGTCCTCATCGAGTTCGATCAGTCCGTGGACATCGAGGCACTGGACCAGTGGAAGGCCTGCCTCGGCGTCGACGGTCCACCGATCACCCAGACGGGCGTGCTCGGCGCCTCGGTCCCACTGCCGCCCTCGCCCTGCGGCGGAACCGGCGAACCGGGGTGCTTCGGTGAGGCGCAGGGCGACGCCTACGCCATGATCGCCGGCGCCCCCGGGCTCGATCAGCTCTACGTCCTGGTGAGCGACCAGAACGAGCAGGAGGTGCTCGCCGACATCCTCGACCGTGTTCGGTCGGGGGTCTACACCGGCGGCCGGCGGCCCGATGTGGTGTCGCTCAGCTTCGGGGACTGCCAGCCGCAGTGGACCACCGCGGAGATCGAGGACACCGAGACGGCCCTCCAGGCGCTCGCCGAGGCGGGGACGTGGTTCTTCCACGCCGCAGGGGACGCAGGACCCTCGGGCTGCTCCAACCACCCGGTCTGTGACACGGCGCTGGCGGGGCCGGACATGCGGTACCCGGCAGCATCACGATGGACGACCGCCGTGGGCGGCACGGAGATCGAGGACGCGAACCCCCTCGGTGAGGGTTCGGTGTGGAACGAGAGCCCGGGCGATGTCACCACCAGCGGAGGCGAGAACTGCGCCTCTGGTGGAGGGGGTCTCTCGACGTTCCCGACCCCCGCCTCTCAGGGCAACCTGCCCGGTGGGGCGACCCTTCCGACACGGGGCCTCCCCGACGTCTCGGCCCTCGCGGGGTACCCGGGCTACCTCAACCTGGCCTCCAGCGGCTCCTGCGTCAACGAGACCCCGGCCGACTGCTGGTTCGGCAACGGTGGCACGAGCCTCGCCTCGCCGCTCTACGCCGGCGCGTTCGCGTCGATCCGCTCCCGTCTGCTGGCCGAGGGCCTGACGCCGCCGACGGTGCTCAACGACGCGATCTACGCCATCGCCGCCGACCCGACCGACTACGCCGCCGCGTTCGTCGACATCACGAAGGGCAACAACCGCATCTACGAGTCCGTCGACTGCTGCGACGCCACCATCGGCTACGACCTGGCGAGCGGGCTCGGTGAGCTCCGCATCGACGTGGTGGCCGAGCTGCTCGCCACCGTGGCCCGGAACACCGTGCCGACCACACCGACGACCCCGACGACGACGCCTGCGGCCGCAGTTCCGGCGACCCCCGCCTTCACGGGCTGAGACGTCAGCGCCCGACGGCACGCCTCCTCCCACCCCCGCCCCGGCGATCGGCCCACAGCGAGAGTGAGTGCGGACGAGCCGAGGCCCGATCGACATCGCGTCCGATGTCGGGACGAACAGCATGGTGGGGCGGGTGGGGATCGAACCCACGACCGAGCGATTATGAGTCGCCTGCTCTGACCATTGAGCTACCGCCCCGTGCCGCCCCACACTACGGAGCCCCTGCATCGGGGACGGCCAACACCTCGTGTCCGACCCCACTTCCCTTCCGCCCCACCTCGCCACCCCACCTCGCCGCTCGGGAGGGACCGCCCGGACCCGGGACGCGACGACGCCCCGGCCTCAGGGGCTCGGGGCGTGCGGGGCTCCGGGGGTGGGGCTCGAACCCACGACAATCGCATTAACAGTGCGGCGCTCTGCCAGCTGAGCTACCCCGGAAGGACAGCAGGAATCTAGCAGCGCCGCGGTGAGGCCCATCACGGCCCGATGCGTCCGACTGCAGCTGTAGCGGACGGTGAGACACCCCATCGGATGCTTGACCGACCGGAAGCGACCGGCCGGTATTGACCGGTACGGAGCCCCCGAACCCACTCACGGGGATTGCCAACAGGTCCGACCAGAACCGAGTGGCCGCGACGAGGTCGAGATCCTCGTGGAGATGGAGACGGGCGCGGAGGCGGTACTCGTCGATCTCGAAGAACCGCCGCAGCCACTGGCAGAAGAAGAGGACCATGCGCGGATCGCTGTTGACGAACGCCACCATCCCGTCGCGCCGTGAGCCCTCCCCGGCGTACAGCGCCGCTCCTGCAACCAGGAACTCGCGCTCGCTGAGCAGGCCGATCCGACGACGGCCCTCCTCGCGGAGCTGTTCGATCTCCGCGGCCTTGCGGCGCTGGAGCACATTGGGGCCGCGCCGGCGGGCCGTGCTCCGGGGACGAGGCGTGAAGTCGACGTCGCGAACCCACACCGAGACCGAGGACTTCGCCACCCCCAACTCCGCGCCGATCTCGGCCAGGGTCCACGACTCGGCGCGCAGCTCCCTCGCCCGCTCCCGCTCCACCGTCTTCCCTCGATAACCCATCGCACCAGTCTGGTGACACGGTGCGACAGCGCCCTCGGTCGCTGGCGGTGCCGACGGATCAGATCGCGGGCAGCCGGCGAGACCCGGCCTCGAGACCGGCCCTGACCCGCCGGTCCCCTCCCGGTCGACTCAGGCGCCCGGCTCGCGTCCCACGAGGTCGGCTTCCATCTCCTCGAGAGTGGGCCGGTAATCGGGGTTGAACTCGAGCCCCGGCTCCCAGGTGGCCTCAGGTTCGGAGCCCAACACGGCGTCGACCGCGTCGCCGGCGACCGACGACACCGTCGCCTTGGCCCGCTCCCGCACGTCGCCGATGCGGGCCTCCACCTGGCCGGCGGCGCGCTGGTAGGCCGCCGTGGCCCGGGCCCGGTCGAGGGTGCGCTCGATCTGGAGGTAGCGCTCCCGCCCTGCCCTGGCCCCCAGGTAGTAGCCCACGGCCGCACCGACGACGAATCCGGTCTTGAATCGCATGGGTGGTGTCTACCCGCTCGGCGGCCCGGTCAGGACCCGGTCACTCCCCGTCGAGGTAGTCGCGCAGCTTCTGGCTGTGCTGGGGGTGGCGCAGCTTGGCGAGCGTCTTGGACTCGATCTGGCGGATCCGCTCTCGGGTGACGCCGAACTCCCGGCCCACCTCCTCGAGGGTGCGGGCCTGGCCGTCGTCGAGCCCGAAGCGCATGCGCACCACGGCCTTCTCCCGGTCGTTGAGGTCGTCGAGGGCCTCCTCGACGGCCTCGTTGAGCATCATCCGGGCGGCCATCTCCGCTGGGGCCTCGGCGGTCTGGTCTTCGATGAAGTCGGCCAGGTTGGAGTCATCCTCCTCCCCGACGGGCGAGTCGAGCGACAACGGGTCCTGGGAGATGCGCATGATCTCGCGCACCCGCGCCGGGGTCATGTCGACCCGCTCGGCCAGCTCCTCCACCGTCGGCTCGCGCTCGAGGGTCTGCATCATCTGGCGCTGCACCCGGTGCACCTTGTTGATGGACTCGACCATGTGCACCGGGATGCGGATGGTGCGGGCCTGGTCGGCGATGGCGCGGGTGATGGCCTGGCGGATCCACCACGTCGCGTAGGTGGAGAACTTGAAGCCCTTGGTCCAGTCGAACTTCTCGACGGCCCGCATCAGACCGAGGTTGCCCTCCTGGATGAGGTCGAGCATGAGCATCCCGCGACCCACGTAGCGCTTGGCGATGGACACCACTAGGCGCAGGTTGGCCTGGGTGAGCTCGGCCTTGGCGTCCTCGCCCTTGCGCACGAGGCGGGTGAGCCGGAGCCGCTCGGCGGTGGAGAGCTCGTCGGCCTCGCCGCGGGCCGCCAGCTCGGCGAGGCGCTCGGCGGCCTCGCTCCCCCGCTCGATGATCTGGGCGAGCTCCACCTCCTCGGCGCCGGTGAGCAGTGAGACCCGCCCGATCTCCTTCAGGTACATCCGGACCGGGTCGGCCGAACCGCCCTCGCCGGCCTGGGAGCCGAGGCGCAGGGCGTCACGCGACGCCGCCCCCTTGTAGCGCGCCCGGTGCCGGCGCTCGACGAGGTCGTCACCGTCGACGAGCGGGTCGTGGAGGATGACCGCCACGGGGTGATCGGCACCGGCGTCGATGCTGGCCCCGAGGAGAGCCTCGTCGGTCAACGCCCCGGCGTCGGGCTCGCTGGCGTCGACGGCGACGCCCCGCTCGGCCAGCGCGACCTTGGCGCACTCGAGCGCCTCCTCGGTGGCGTCCCCGGCGGCCAGGACGGCGAGGTCGCCCATGATCTCGTCGACGGTGACGAAGCGCTCGGCGCGCGTCTCGGCCCGCTCGACCAGCGTCGTCAGCACCGCATCGGGGATCTGGGTCGGAGACGAGGGCGTCGTGCCGCTCTCGATCATCGTTCCTCCTCCGAGCGCCCGGTCAGCCACCCTACCAACAGCCCCCGGGCCTCCTCCGTGGTCGAAGGGTCACGGAGCTCGAGCGTCCGGAGCTTCACCCATGCCACGTCACCGGCTACGGCGAGGGGGTCCTCGGCCACCCGGGCCTCGGCCTCCAGGGCGGCCAGGGCCCGCCCGGCCGCCTCGTCGACGAGGCGGGTGAGCACGTCGTCCAGGTCGGCGTCGGTCTCCTCGACGGCCAGGCGTTGGAGGAGCTCGGACGCGGCCGGGTCGTCGTCGAGCGAGGCGACCGCCTCGGCCAGCACGGGGGTGCGGACCGCGGCCCGGTAGGCGGCGCTCACCACCGGGTCGCCGAAGAGGGCCTCGTCGAGGTGCGGCCCCACCTCGTCGCGGCGGGAGATCAACAGCCGCAACGCCTCGGTCTCGGCGGTGTCGCGAACCGGTCGGGGGGGTCGCCGGGGCCGGTCCTCGGCGACCGCGCTCCCCCGCGGCGCCGCGGCCCGCCGGTCGGCCCCGGGGACCGGCGGAGGCGGGAAAGTGCGACCTCGGAGCTGACCGGGGTCGACGCGGCACCGGGCGGCGACCTCGAGGAGGTACTGGTCGCGCACCATCTCGCTCGGGTGCTCGGACACGACCGACATGGCCCCCTCGGCCGCCCGGACCCGCTGCTCGGGCGTCTCGAAGCGCGCCGCGGCGAGAGCGCGGTCGAGTCGGAACTTCAGGAACGGCCGGGCGTCGGCCACCGACGCCACCAGCGCGGCCGGGTCGGTGAGGGCGAGGTCGGCCGGGTCGACCCCCCCGGGCATGACCGCCACGGCCACGTCGAGGTCGTAGGCCCGCTCCCACGCGTACACGCGGGCAGCGGCGTTCTGTCCGGCGGCGTCGGCGTCGAAGGCCAGCACCACCCGACGGGCGAAGCTGCGCAGGAGCTTGAAGTGATCCTCGGTGAGCGCGGTGCCGCAGGTCGCCACCGCCCGGGGGACGCCGGCCTTCGCGAACCCGATGACGTCGGTGTACCCCTCGCACACGATCGCCTCGTCGGCCCGCACGATGTCGGCCTTCGCCCAGTTGAGCCCGTAGAGCAGCTTCGACTTGCCGTAGATGGAGCTGTCGACCGAGTTCTTGTACTTGGCGCCCTCGGCGCCGGGCATGATGCGCCCGCCGAAGCCGACCGGGTGACCGCTCACGTCGAAGATCGGGAACAGGATCCGGCCTCGGAAGGCGTCGGTCGGGCGGCCCCTGCTGTTGAGGAACCCGAGTCCGGCGTCGACGAACACGTCGGCGGGGAGGCGCAGCGCGACGGCCAGCTCGTCCCAGCCCTCCGGGGCCCAGCCGATCTTGTACGCCCGCACCTCGTCGCCGGTCAGCCCCCGCGATCGCAGGTACCCGCGGGCGGCGGCGGCGTCGGGGGCCGACAGCAGCCGATCGTGGTACCAGTCCACCGCCTCGGCGACGGCGTCGAGCAGCCGCGCCCGCCGCTTGCGCCCCTCGTTCTGCCCTTCGTCGGTGTAGCGCAGCGTCACCCCGGACTTGGCGGCCAGCTTCTCGACGGCGGCCACGAAGTCGAGGTGCTCGATCTCGCGGACGAAGGTGATGACGTCGCCCTTCGCCCCGCACCCGAAGCAGTAGTAGAGCTTGTCCTCGGCGTTCACGGAGAACGACCCGCTCTTCTCGCTGTGGAACGGGCACAGCCCCTGCCACCGACGACCGACCCGCTTCAACGCGACGTGCTCGCTGATCACCGCGACGATGTCGGTGGCAGCCCGCACGCTGGCGATGTCGTCGTCCTCGATCCCCACGGTGCCCTCCGCGGCGGGGTGCGCCGCCTCCGGTCGGACGGTAGCAGCGCGCCTCACCGAACCGGCCGGCCGCTCGACTCATCACCTCGGCGGCCGCGGTGCCCGCGCGGGACGCCTCAGCGGTCGTCGAAGTCGCCGACGCCGGCCGACGCCGACAGCACGGCGTGCGCCGCCGCCAGGCGGGCCACGGGCACGCGGAACGGCGAGCACGACACGTAGTCGATGCCGAGACGGTGGAAGAACTCCACGGACTCGGGGTCGCCGCCGTGCTCGCCGCACACCCCCATCTTCAGGTGGGGCTTCGTCGAACGACCCCGCTCGACGGCCATGGCGACGAGCTCGCCGACGCCCGGCTGGTCGATCGACTTGAACGGGTCGACCGACAGCAGGCCCTGCTCGAGGTAGCTCTCGAGGATCGGGGCGACGTCGTCGCGGCTGAAGCCGAGCGTCATCTGCGTGAGGTCGTTGGTACCGAAGGAGAAGAAGTCGGCGGCCTTGGCGATGTCGGCGGCGCGGATGGCGGCCCGCGGCGTCTCGATCATCGATCCGACGCTCACGTCGAGGCGGGCGTCGTGCTCGGCCAGCACGGTGGCCACCTCCTCCTCCACCCAGCGGCGGGTGAGGTCGAGCTCGGCCATGTTGATGACCAGCGGGATCATGATCTCGAGCACCGGTCGCCCGCCGAGCGACTGGCGCCGCAGGGCGGCCTCGACGAGCGCCCGCACCTGCATGCGGTAGAGGCCGACCTTCACGATGCCGAGCCGGACGCCGCGGAGGCCGAGCATGGGGTTCTGCTCCTGCCAGTGCCGCGCCGCGGCGAGCAGGGCCTTGCCCTCGGCGGGGAGCTTGCCCTGCGCGTCCTGCACGATCAGCTCCTCCACCGACGGGAGGAACTCGTGGAGCGGCGGGTCGAGGAGGCGCACGGTGACCGGCAGGCCGTCCATCGCCTCGAGCACCTCCTCGAAGTCGGCGCGCTGCACGGCGAGCAGCTCCAGGAGGGCGGCCTTCTCCTCCTCGGGCTCGTCGGCGAGGATCATGCGCCGCACGACCGGGAGCCGGTCCTCCTGGAGGAACATGTGCTCGGTGCGGCACAGCCCGATGCCCTCGGCGCCGAGCTCGCGGGCCCGGGCCGCGTCGGGTCCGGTGTCGGCGTTGGCCCGCACCCCGAGGACCCCGGCGCGGATCTCGTCGGCCCACCCGAGGATGATGCCGAACTCGCTCGGCACGTTGCCCTCCTTGAGGGCGAGCTCACCGACGAAGACGGTGCCGCGGGCGCCGTCGAGGGAGATCCAGTCCCCCTCGCGGACCACCGTGCCGTCGGCGGTCGTCAACGAGTCGGGGCCGATGGTGAGGCTCTCGGCCCCGACCACCGCCGGCTTGCCCCAGCCCCGGGCGACGACGGCCGCATGGCTGACGAGTCCACCGCGGGAGGTGAGGACCCCCTGGGCGACGGCGATCCCGTGGACGTCCTCGGGGGAGGTCTCCGGACGCACGAGCACCACCCGCTCGCCGTCGCGGGCCGCCGCCTCGGCACGGTCGGCGTCGAAGTAGGCGTGGCCGACCGCCGCCCCGGGCGACGCCGGCAGGCCGGTGGCCAGGAGCGGGGCCTTCACGTCGCCGAGCTGGGGGTGCAGCACCTGGTCGAGGTGGTCGGGCCGCACCCGCTGCACGGCCTCGGCCCGCGAGATGTGGATGGTGGGGTCCTCGGTGAGCGCCACGGCGATGCGCAACGCCGCCGCCCCGGTGCGCTTGCCGACCCGGGTCTGGAGCATCCAGAGCCGGCCGCTCTCGACGGTGAACTCGCAGTCGAGCATGTCGCGGTAGTGCCGCTCGAGACGCTCGAGCATGAAGGTCAGCTCGGTGTGGGCGGCCGGGAAGATCTCGGCCATGTCCTGGAGGGGCAGGGTGGCCCGGATGCCGGCGACGACGTCCTCGCCCTGGGCGTTCACCAGGAAGTCGCCGTAGGCGCCCGCCGCGCCGGTCGACGGATCGCGGGTGAACGCCACCCCCGTCCCCGACTGGTCGTCGCGGTTGCCGAACACCATCGACTGGATGTTCACCGCCGTGCCGAGGTCGTCGGCGATGTGCTCGCGGCGGCGGTAGGCCTTGGCCCGGGGTGACTGCCACGACCGGAACACCGCCTCGACGGCCTGGCGCAGCTGCTCACGGGGGTCCTGGGGGAAGGGGGCACCGTGGTGCTCGACGATGGCGCGCTGGTAGCCGGCGACGAGCTCGGCGAGCGCCTCGGCGGTGAGCTCGGCGTCCGTGCGCACCCCCGCGTCGACCTTGGCCTGCTCGAGCGGGTCGTCGAAGTGCTCGCCGGGGACGTCGAGCACGATCCGGCCGTACATGGCGAGCAGCCGGCGGTAGGAGTCGAGGGCGAAGCGCTCGTCGGTCCGCGCCGCCAGGCCCTTGACCGACTCGTCGTTGAGGCCCAGGTTCAAGATGGTGTCCATCATCCCGGGCATGGAGAAGGCCGCTCCCGAGCGGACGCTCACCAACAGCGGGTCGTCGGGATCGCCGAGGCGGCGGCCCATGAAGCGCTCGAGGCTGGCGACGTGGCCGTCGATCTCGGCGTCGAGTCCGCCCGGCCACCCGGTGGCCATGTAGGCCCGACAGGCGTCGGTGGTGATCGTGAACCCGGGCGGCACGGGCAATGCGAGCACGGAGGTCATCTCGGCGAGGTTGGCGCCCTTGCCGCCGAGCAGCGCCTTGAGGTCCCTCGGCGCCCGGCTGTGCCGATGTGCGAATCCGTAGACCCAGGTCATGACCACGTCCCTCCCGAGGGCGTCGGCGCCCTGCCGGCAACGCTAGCGATCGACCCGGAGGTGTCCAGATCCGTTGGTCCCGACCTGGTTGGCCCGACCGCGGGGCGGAGGGCGCGGTCGATCAGACCAGCTTCGGCGCGAGGTGGGCGACGAGACCGTCGATGGGCACCCGCTCCTGGGTCATCGTGTCGCGCTCGCGAACGGTCACGGCCCGGTCGTCGAGGCTCTCGAAGTCGACGGTGACGCAGTAGGGGGTGCCCAGCTCGTCCTGGCGGCGGTAGCGGCGGCCGATGGCCTGGGTCTCGTCGTAGTCGCACATGAACGACGGCTGGAGCAGCGCCAGCACCTCGCGGGCGACCGGCGTGAGCGTGTCCTTCTTCGACAGCGGCAGCACCGCCACCTTGTACGGGGCGAGCCGGGGATGGAGGCGCAGCACGGTGCGGACCTCGCCGCGCACCTCCTCCTCGTCGTAGGCCGAGAGGAGGAAGGCCATCATGGTGCGGGTCGCACCGGCGGCCGGCTCGATGACGTGGGGCGTGTAGCGGGTGTTCGTCGCCTGGTCGAAGAAGTCGAGCTTGTCGCCGGAGTGGGCGGCGTGCTGGGTGAGGTCGTAGTCGCCCCGGTTGGCGATGCCCTCGAGCTCCCCCCATCCCCAGGGGAAGAGGAACTCGACGTCGGACGTGCCCGAGGAGTAGTGGCTCAGCTCGTCGGCGTCGTGGGGGCGCATCCGCAGCTTGTCCGCCGGGATCCCGAGGTCGAGGTACCACTGGTAGCGCTGGGCGCACCAGTACTCGTACCAGCGGTCGGCCTCGTCGGGCGGGACGAAGAACTCGAGCTCCATCTGCTCGAACTCCCGGGTCCGGAACACGAAGTTCCCGGGGGTGATCTCGTTGCGGAACGACTTGCCGATCTGGGCGATGCCGAACGGCGGGCGCTTGCGGCTGGCCTGCAGGACGTTGGCGAAGTTGATGAACATCCCTTGGGCGGTCTCGGGACGCAGGTAGGCCACCGCCCCCTCGGACTCGATCGGGCCGGCGTGGGTCTTGAACATCAGGTTGAACTGCCGGGCCTCGGTGAAGCTGCCCTCGGCGCCGCAGTTCGGGCAGCGGTCCGGGTCGTCGAGCTGGTCCTCGCGGAAGCGTTCGTGGCACTCCTTGCAGTCGACGAGGGGGTCGGTGAAGTTCGACAGGTGCCCGGAGGCCTCCCAGACCGCCGGTGGCGAGAGGATCGACGCGTCGAGGCCCACGACGTCGTCGCGCAGCTGCACCATCGACCGCCACCAGGCGTCCTTGACGTTGCGCAGCAACAGGACGCCGATCGGGCCGTAGTCGTAGGTCGAGCGGAAGCCGCCGTAGATCTCCGCCGACGGGAAGACGAAGCCGCGGCGCTTGGAGAGGTTGACGATCTTCTCCATGAGCGTCGGGTCGTTGGGCACGTCGAGCGGCGTCGGTGCGGCGTCGGCGGCGTTCTCGTCGGGTTCGGACATGGCGGCTGAGCCTAGTGGTGGCCCCGTGCCGCCCCCGACGGGTTCGCAGCGCCCACGACCGCCGCTCGGCCAGGATGTCGCCCATGGACGCCTACCCGCCGGGGGCCCCGGCGGACCCCACCGACGTGGCGTGGCGCCGGGTCGGCGCGGCCGCCGTCGACGTGGGCATCGGCGCGGTGATCGCGCTGGTGCTCTTCGTGGCGCTCTCGGAGGACACGTTCGGGTTCGACGCCCGGTCGGGCTCGGTCGTGGTCGAGCAGGAGCTCCGCGGCGCGGGCCTGGTGCTCTTCTACGGGGCGGTGGCCGCCTACGACCTCGGGGTGTTCGTCCTCCAGCGCGGCCTGACGGGACGGACGCTGGGGACGATGGCGCTCGGCCTGGCGACCGTCGGCGCCGACGGGCAGCCCCTCGGCGCCCCGAGAGCGCTGCTGCGCAGTGCCGCGGGGATCGTCGACTACCTGCCCTGCTGCGTCCCGGCGGTCGGGGTGGCGACGATGTTCACCACCACGGGGCACCGACGGGTGGGCGACATGGCGGCGTCGAGCTTCGTGGTCGACGCCCGCTGGGCCGGTTCGCCGGTCCCGGGCGACGGGCCCCCGCCGGCGCGGCCGTGGACGCCTCCGTGGACGCCCCCGACCGCGGCCCCCTCCGCCGCCGCGCCGGTTGCGCCGCCCACCGCGCCGCCCACCGCGCCGGTCCCGCAGTGGGACGCCGGCCGTCAGGCCTACGTGGCGTGGGATCCGCAGCGACGCCAGTGGCTCCAGTTCGACCAGCGGGCGCAGCGGTGGACCGAATACGATCCCGTCATGGGCGGGTGGCGACCTGTCGGCGGGGGGCCCACACCGTGACCGCGGCACCCGTGGGGGCCGCGACGACCGGCGCACCGCTCTCACCGATCGCGCCGGGGAACGAGCCCGACCCGACCGACGTGCTCGGTCGGCGCTACGCGGCCTTCGTGCTCGACGGCCTGCTGACGGCCCTGCTCACCGCCGTCGCGATCCTCGCCGTCGGCGGGCTGACCCGACGTGACGGTGTGCTCGCTCCCGGGCAGCTGGGCGGGGCGATCGACCTGGGGTGGAACGACCGCACCTACTCGGTCGAGGGGGCGGGCGAGGTCGTGCTGTACCTCGTCCCCCTCGCCTACGTCCTCGTGTGCGCGGTGCTGGCCCAGGGCCTGACGGGGGCGACGCCCGGCAAGGCCGCCTTCGGCATCCGGGTGGTCGACTCCCGCGGAGGGGGCCCGGGCATCGGTCGAGCGCTGGTGCGGACCCTGTTGCTCCCGGTCGACATGATCGGCTGCGGGCTCCCGCTCGTCGGGCCGATCACCTCGTCGGCGAGTCGCGGCCACCGTCGGGTGGGCGACATGGTGGGGCAGACCTTCGTGGTCGACCGGGCCGCGACGGGCCGACCGATCGTCGTCACCCCTTCGCCCGCCGCGGTGGGGGCCGCCGCGGTCCCGCCCGCCGGGGTGGCTGCGCCCTCGGCCGTGGAGCCCCACCCACAGGCCCCGCCGCCGCAACCCCGGTGGGACGCCGCACGCGGTGCCTGGGTCCTCTGGGACCCGAACCGGTCGCGGTGGCTGGTGCACGACCCGGCCGTCGGGCTGTGGCGCGAGCTGTGACCGCCCCCGGCCGGCGTCGCCTGCGAACATGGGCGACGGAGGTCCCCACGTGATCGAGCCCGTCCCCGGCAACCAGTACCCCGACCTGCTGTGGCGCCGTGTCGGCGCCGGCATCATCGACGCGGGCATCGTCGTCGTCGTCGCCGTCGTCGCCGCCCTGGTGTTCGGGGCGATCGACTTCCTGCCGTCGATCATCGCCCTCCTCTACTCCCTCGGCGCGCTCGTCTGGTGGCAAGGCCGCACCGGGGCGTCGCCCGGCAAGTCGCTCGTGGGACTGCGGGTGGTCGACGCCACCGGCCAGCCGTGCGGGACCGGCAAGGCCGCCACCCGCTGGGTGCTCTGGATCGTCGACGGGTTCCCCTACTGCGTCCCCCTCGTGGCCTTCTTCATGGTCTTCACCAACGCCGACCAGCGCCGCGTCGGCGACCGGGTGGCCGGCACCTGGGTGATCGACCGCCACCAGGTGGGCCGGCGGCCGCTGGCCGGCGCTGCCGCCGGAGAGCTGCTCGCCGGGCCCGATCCCGCGTGGGACGACCTGCGTCAGGCCTACGTGCGCACCGACCCGTCGACGGGCCGGCGCGAGGTCTTCGACGAGACCACCACCGCCTGGTCGCCGATCGACGAGTGACCCGTGCCGGCCGGTCGGAGCCGGCCGCGGGTGCCGGATGTTCGGTGCCGGCCTGTTCCGGTCGACGCCTCCGGTCGCTCAGTGCCGATCGAGCACCGAGACGGAGCGGAGTCGCCGTTCGAGGTGGTGCTCGACCGCCCGGGTCGCCAGGTGGTCGACCTCGTGCGTGGCCGGGGAGTCCGGTCCGGCCAGCGCCTCGTTGAGGCGGCCGCCGAGGATCTGCTGCAACAGCGTCACCGCGTCGGCCGAGACGGCGTCGCCGCGCCGACAGGCCCGGCACAGCGTCCCCCCGCTGTCGAGGTCGAAGGCCACCAGCGGACCCTCGGCGCCGCACGACACGCAGACCTCGACCTCGGGGCGGTAGCCCTCGAGGGCCAGCACCTTCCAGAAGAACGCCGGCACGACGAGCGCCGAGTCCGAGCCGGCGAGGGTGCGCAGCGCACCGAGCAGCATCTGGAACAGCCGGGGGTTCACTTCGCCCTCCTGGGCCAGCTGGTCGGCCGTCTCGAGCATCGCCGACGCCCGGGTGATGCGCTCGAGGTCGTCGCGGATCACCCGGAAGTGGTCGAGGCTGTCGGCCTGGGTGACGATGTCGAGCTCACGGCCCTCGTAGAGCTGCACGGCCACGTGGCTGGTGGGCTCGAGGCGGGCCCCGAACTTCGAACGGGTCTTGCGCACGCCCTTGGCGACCGCCCGGACCTTGCCCCGGCCCCGGGTGAGCAGCACGACGATCCGGTCGGCCTCACCGAGCTTGTAGGTGCGCAACACGATGGCCTCGTCGCGGTGCAGCGTGCCCTTGCTCATTCGTTGCCCTTGTTCATTCGTTGAGCCCGCCGAAGCGCCGATCGCGCGCCTGGAACTCGCGCACCGCGGCGAAGAGGTGCTCGCGGCGGAAGTCGGGCCACAGCACGTCGGTGAAGACCAGCTCGCTGTAGGCGGCCTCCCAGAGGAGGAAGTTCGAGAGCCGGTACTCGCCGGAGGTGCGGATGACGAGATCGGGCTCGGGCATCTCGGGGTCGTAGAGCCGACGGGCGATCGCCCGCTCGTCGACCTTGCCGGCCGGGACCCCCTCGTCGATCAGGGCCCGCACCGCGTCGACGATCTCGGCGCGGCCGCCGTAGTTGAAGGCGATGGAGAGGGTGAGCGTGCGATTGCGTTTCGTCAGCTCGAGCGACTCGTCCATGCGCCGCAGGAGCCGCTTCGGCACCCGCCAGTCACGACGACCGAGGAAGCGGATGCGCACGCCCCGCTCGTGGAGCTCGTCGCGGCGGCGCAGCAGCAGGGACTCGTTGAAGTTCATGAGGAACCTCACCTCGTCGCGGGGCCGGCGCCAGTTCTCCGTCGAGAAGGCGTACACGGTGAGCCACCCCACACCGAGCTCCAGCGCCCCCTCCACGGCGTCGAGGAGGGCCTCCTCCCCCGCCGCGTGGCCGTCGGTGCGCTTCAGGCCGCGGCGCTGCGCCCAGCGGCCGTTGCCGTCCATCACCGCGGCCACGTGCACCGGGACGCGGTCGGGATCGACGCCGGGAACGGTCACGGGCCGACGTTACCGCCGGGCCCGCGGAAGCCCCGGCACCGCGGTCGGCCGGCACTACGCTCCATCGCCTCATGGCCGACGCCGACCGCCTCGCCGGCGACACCCGCGACGCGTTGGCCGCCATCACCGCCGCCCTCCCGGCGGGCGAACCCCGACCCGGCCAGGTCCGAATGGCCGAGGCCGTCGCCCGGGCCATCGCCGAAGGAGAGCACCTCGTCGTCCAGGCGGGCACGGGCACCGGCAAGACGTTCGCCTACCTGGTCCCGGCCGTCCTCGCCGGCCAGCGGGTGGTGGTGACCACCGCCACCAAGGCGCTGCAGGACCAGTTGGCCGACAAGGACCTGCCGTTCCTCGCCGAGCACCTCGACGAGCCGGTCAGTTGGGCGGTGGTGAAAGGTCGATCCAACTACGTGTGCCTCCAGCGGGTCCACGAGGTTGAGGGGGGCGAGCAGCTGGCCCTCGACGTCGGTCCTCGTCCCCCCAGCGAGGAGGTGGCGGCGTTGGTGGCGTGGGCGGGTCGCACCGGGACCGGCGACCGGGCCGAGCTCGAGCGCGAGCCGTCACCTCGGGCGTGGGCGGCGGTGAGCGTGGGCCCCCGGGAGTGCCCCGGGGCCGCCAACTGCCCCAAGGGTGACCCCTGTTTCGCCGAACGGGCGCGGCGGGCCGCGGCCGACTCCGACGTGGTGGTGGTCAACACCCACCTCTACGGGCTCCACCTGGCGACGGGAGGGGCGGTGCTCCCCGAGCACGACGTCGTGGTCGTCGACGAGGCCCACCAGCTCGAGGACACGGTGGCCGCCACCTCCGGGCTCGAGCTGACCGGGGGGAGGTTCGTCGCCTTCGCCCGCACCGTCGGAGCGATCATCGACGACCGGGAGATGGTGGACTCGATCGAGGAGCTCGGCGACCGCTGGAAGGCCGCCCTCGCCGACGAGGTGGGCCGGCGACTCCGCCACCACCTCGACGGCGACGCCGCGGTGGTGCGCGACCTGGCCAGGAACCGCCTCGACGTCGTGATGGCCGCCCTGCGGGGGGTGGCCGACGACGGGCCCGGGGACGTGGGCGCCCGCAAGCAGCGGGCGATGAAGGCGGCGACGACGCTGATCGACGACCTCGACGCCGTCGCCGAGGTCCGCGCCGGCGACGTGGCGTGGGTGGAGGGACCCCCGGACAACCCCGTGCTGCGCGTGGCGCCGGTCGACGTGTCCGAGCTGCTCCAGGCCACGGCGTGGTCGACCACGACCGCGGTGCTCACCAGCGCCACGCTGCCCGTCACGCTGCCCGATCGCCTCGGGCTCCCACCGGGCGGCTACACCAGCATCGACGTCGGCAGCCCGTTCGACTACGCGCGCCAGGCGCTGCTCTACTGCGCCGCCGCGCTGCCCGACCCGCGGTCACCGGCGTTCGACGAGGCGGTACACGAGGAGCTGGCCGCGCTCATCGAGGCGGCGGGAGGACGCACGATGGCGCTGTTCACCAGCCACCGGGCGCTGCGCGGCGCCTTCGAGGCACTCCGCCCTCGCCTCGACGTCCCCGTCCTCGCCCAGGACGACCTCACGAAGGCGGCCCTCGTGGCCCGCTTCACCGCCGATCCCGAGAGCTGCCTGTTCGCCACCATGGGGTTCTGGCAGGGAGTCGACGTACCGGGCGCCACGCTCAGCCTCGTCACCATCGACCGCCTCCCGTTCCCCCGGCCCGACGACCCGCTGCTGCAGGCCCGACGGGAACGGGCCCGCGCCGAGGCCTTCCGCACCGTCGACCTGCCGAGGGCGGCCACGCTGCTCGCCCAGGGCGCCGGTCGCCTCATCCGCACCGCCACCGACCGGGGGGTCGTCGCCGTCTTCGATCCCCGTCTCGCGACCAACGCCACCTACCGGTGGGACATCGTGCACGCCCTCCCACCGATGCGCCGCACCCGCGACCGGGCCGAGGCCGAGAGGTTCCTGCGGGAGATGCGGGCCTGACCGGCGGAGGCGCCGCTGTCGCCGATCAGAAGCCCAGGCGGTCGAGGGCGCGGGCCTGGCGCTGCCAGTCCTTGTCGACCTTCACGAACAGCTCGAGGTAGGCGCCGGGCTGGAGCTGCTCTCGGACCGCGGTGCCGACCTGCTTGAGCACGGCGCCCTTGCGGCCGATCACGATGCCCTTCTGGGAGTCGCGCTCGACGAGGATCTCGACCCGGATGCGCGGCCACTCCCACTCGACCACGCGGGTGGCGATGGAGTGGGGCAGCTCGTCGTGGGTGACGGCGAGCAGCTGCTCGCGGACCAGCTCGGCCACGTGGAACGCCTCGGGCACGTCGGTCACGGTGCCGGGCGGGTACCACTCGGGGCCTTCGGGGAGGCGGGCCACGATCTCGTCGACGAGGGCGGGCACGCCCGCGCCGGTGAGCGCCGAGACCGGGAAGTAGGCGGAGCGGTCGAGCTGCTCGGCGGCGCGAGCGAGCTGGCTCATCACCTCGTCGGCCGAGGCGACATCGGTCTTGTTGACGACCACGATGGCGTCGGCCGGCACCCGCCCCGCCACGAAGCGATCACCGGGGCCGATCGGGGCGGTGGCGTCGACGACGAGGCACACCACGTCGACCCCGCCGGCGGCCTCCGTGGCGGTGGCGTTGAGACGCTCACCGAGGAGCGTGCGGGGCTTGTGGATGCCGGGCGTGTCGACGAACACCACCTGGGCGCCGGGCCGTTCGAGCACCCCGCGGATCTGGGACCGGGTGGTCTGGGGCTTGTCGGAGGTGATGGCCACCTTCGTGCCGAGGACGGCGTTCAGGAGCGTGGACTTGCCGACGTTGGGGCGCCCGACGAAGGTCGCGAAGCCGCTTTTCACGCCGAGGTCCGGCGACCGGCGGGATCGTCGACCCCGGGCTCGCCCGTGTGGCGGTGCCCGGGGGCGGGGTCGACGCGGATCGTGGCGATGCGACGTCCCTTCACCCGCTCGACGTGGAGGAGGCGTCCGTCGGCCTCCACGACCTCGCCCTCGGCGGGCACGTGGCCGGCGAGGTGGAACACGAGTCCGCCGAGCGTGTCCCAGTCGCCCTCGGGGAGCTCGAGGCCGAGCAGGTCGTTGACCTCGTCGATGCCCATCTGAGCCTGGACCAGCACCGCACCCCCGGGGAGCGGTTCGACCATCGGCTCCTCGCGGTCGGTCTCGTCGACGATCTCCCCCACGAGCTCCTCGATGAGGTCCTCCATGGTGACGAGCCCGGCGGTCCCGCCGTACTCGTCGACCACGATCGCCATGTGGAAGGTCCGGGCCTGCATCTCGGGGAGCAACGCGGCGACCCGCTTCGTCTCGGGGACGAACTCGGCGGGCCGCACGAACGCGAGGACCGGCTCGTCGGCCCGGCCGTCGCGCTCGGCACGCATGAGGTCCTTGGCGGTGACGACGCCGACGACGTCGTCGATGCCCTCGCCGAGCACGGGGATGCGGCTGCGGCCGTTCAGCAGGACGACCTCCATCACGTCGGCCACCCGGAAGTCGGTGTCGACGGTGACCATGTCGGGCCGGGGCACCATGACCTCCCGGACGATGGTGTCGCCGAACTCGATGATCTGGCTGATGAGCTGTCGCTCCTCGCGCTCGATCACCTCCTCCTCGACGGCGACGTCGACCATCGCCAACAGCTCCTCCTCCGAGACGAACGGGCCCTC
Organism: Acidimicrobiales bacterium; assembly: GCA_025455885.1. Taxonomy (NCBI): domain Bacteria; kingdom Bacillati; phylum Actinomycetota; class Acidimicrobiia; order Acidimicrobiales; species Acidimicrobiales bacterium. The sequence continues at coordinate 128,271 of JALOLR010000004.1, read as the reverse complement.
CTTGAGGCCCTTGCCGGGGAGGATCACGTTGGTGAGCCCGATGAGCCCGCGCGACAGGAGGCGCAAGGGGCCGAACCGGGCGAGGGCGGAGACGGGCGGGGCGGCGATGAGGGCGGCCCGCTCGGGATGCTCGATGGCCCAGGTCTTGGGGGCGGCCTCGGCCAGCACGAACACGACCACCACGTTCAGGAACGTCGCCACGGCCACGCCCCACGCCCCGAAGAGCTGGGCCGAGACGATGCCGGTGAGGGTGGCCTGCACGAGCTGGGCGACGAGCACGACGAGCAGCACCACGTTGAGGAAGCGCTCGGGGTGGGCGACGAGCTCCAGGAGCCGCTTGGCGCCGCGGCGCTCGTCCTCGAGGAGCGCCACCGCCTTGGTCCGGGTCATGCGGGTGAGGGCCGTCTCGGCGAGGGCGAGGAACACCGAGACGAGCAACAGCACGACGATGGCGGTGATCATCACCGCCTGGGAGGTGGTGAGGGCGAGCACGGTGGTGGTCACGCCCGCGCCCCGGTCTCGCCGGCGGACGCCCCGGCGTCGGTGCGCACCCAGGGATCGGCGGCGAGGGGACCGTGGTGGGCGGCGAGGAGCCGCCGCTCGCGGTCCTGCATGACGGCGCGTTCGGCGTCGTCGGCGTGGTCCATGCCGAGCAGGTGCAGGATCCCGTGGACGACGAGGAGGGCCAGCTCGTCGTCGTAGCTGCCGGCGTGGGCGGGGGCGTTGGCGGCCGCGACGGCAGGGCAGATGACGACGTCGCCGAGCAGGAGCGGCACCGCGTCGGGGTCGTCGTCGTGGCGATCGGGCCCCGACCCGCCGCCGTCGGGCCAGCGCCCGGGCGGGTTGGCCTCACCGTCGATGGGGAACGACAGGACGTCGGTGGGGCCGGCGTGGCCCATGAACCGGTCGTTGAGCTCGGCGATGGTGTCGCCGGTGACGAACAGCAGCGACAGCTCGCACTCCCCCTCGACGCCTTCGTCGTCGAGCACGAGGGCGGCCAGGCGCTGCCAGCGCGCCGCGTCGACGGGGTGGGCGTCCTGTTCGTCGGCGACGAAGACCGTCACCTCTCCTCCTCCGGGTCCGCGGCGGCGCCGCCGCCGACTCGGGGGGCGGTCGGTCATCGAGGCCCACCGGAGGTGGACGACGGGGACTCGGCGGCGGCGTGGGCCTCGTAGGCGTTCACGATGTCCTGCACGATGCGGTGCCGCACGACGTCGGCGGCGCCGAGGCGGACCCACTCGAGGCCGTCGATGCCCGCCAGGACGGGTTCGAGGCCGAGGAGGCCGCTGCGCCCGCCGGGCACGTCGACCTGCGTGGTGTCGCCGGTGACGACGCACTTGGAGCCGAAGCCGATGCGGGTGAGGAACATCTTCATCTGCTCGGGGCTGGTGTTCTGGGCCTCGTCGAGGATGATGAAGCTGTTGTTGAGCGTGCGGCCCCGCATGAAGGCCAGGGGCGCCACCTCGACGGTGCCCCGGTCGAGGAGGCGTTGGGCGCCCTCGGCCTCGACCATGTCGTAGAGGGCGTCGTAGAGGGGTCGCAGGTAGGGGTCGACCTTGGCCATGAGGTCGCCGGGCAGGAACCCGAGGCGCTCGCCGGCCTCGACCGCGGGCCGGGTGAGGATGATCCGGTCGACCTGCTTGGCCTGGAGCGCCTGCACGGCCATGGCCACGGCGAGCCAGCTCTTGCCGGTACCGGCGGGGCCGACGCCGAACGTCACGATGTTGTTGCGGATGGCGTCGACGTAGCGCTTCTGACCGCTGGTCTTGGGGCGCACCACCCGCCCCTTGGCGCCGCGGACCACGTCGGCGGTGAGCACCTCGGAGGGCCGCTCGTCGGCCTTGACCATGTCGATGCTGCGGCGCACGCCGGCCTCCTCGAGGACGTGGCCCTGCTGGAGGAGCACGACGAGCTCGTCGAAGAGCCGGCCGACCTGCTCGGCGTCGACACCGTCGACGGAGATCTCGTTGCCCCGCACGTGCACCACCGCGCCGGGATAGGCCGCTTCGACGAGACGGAGCAGCTCGTCCCGTTCGCCGAGGAGGCCGACCATCAGGTGATTGCCGGGGACGTTGATCTTGACCTGGGTGTCGGCCATCGCCTCCACATCGTAGGGCGGACCGCCGCCGGTTCGGGCGCCGGTTCGCACCATGGGCGGCCGGTGCCAGGATGACGCCTGCGCCGATCCACGGAGGACCCGATGACCGACCCCGACGACGTTGCTCCGCCCGACGACGCCAACCTCGACCGGTGGCTGGCCGAGGTCCGGGTGGACGACGCCGCCCGGAGCCGGGCGGAGGTGGCCGAGCAGCGGTCCCGAGCCGCCGAGGAGGCCACGCTCCCGGGCGTGTTGACGGACCTCGCCGGCCGGGGTGAGCCGGTGGGGCTGATGATGCGCTCCGGGGTGCAGCACCGGGGATGGGTGCGCCTGGTGGGGCCCGATGCGGCGGTGCTGCGCCTGGAGACCCGCCAGTGGCTGGCGGTGCGCCTCGCGGCGATCTCCGCGCTGCGCACGGTCTCGTCGTCGCCGGTCCCCGGGGAGGCCGACCCGTCGACGTCGAGCCGCTTCGAGCGACTCGTGCTCGCCGCCGCGCAACCCGGCGACTGGGTGGTCGTCACCTCGGGGAGCACCACCTTCGGGGGTTCGCTGGTCTCGGCCTCCGCCGGCGTCGCCGTCGTGCGCCTCGACAACTCCGACATCGCCTACGTGAACCTGGGGGCGACGGACGAGGTCACCACCCGGCCCTCGCCCTAGGCGACCTCCGTGCTCCCCTCGCCCTAGGCGACCTCAGTGCTCGGCCACCTCCGGGTGGAGGTGCTCGAGGGTGCCGGGCTCGATGCGGCGCGACTCGACGAAGGCCTCGACCTCGGCGGCTTTCAGGCGGATGACCCGACCGAACCGATAGCCGGGCAACGAGCCGTCGTCGATGAACTTGTACAGCGTTCTGGTGGTGATGCCGAGGTAGTCGGCGGCCTCGCCGCTCGACATCCAGGTGACCGGGGGGAGCGCCATCGGCACAGCATAGGTCCCGCACGTCCGCACCTGGATGCCTTTCGGTGCCTCCCGATCCTCCTCGGGACACCTCGCGGGCCTGCGGGAGCGATGGGCGCCGCCGTCGCCGCGGGCCACGACGTCGGGGGCCTCGGTAGCGTTCGGACATGGAAGCCCCGCCCGTCGCGCCAGGGATGCGGCGCGACGAGGCGGCGGGTCGGTCGCCTTCCCCCGCAGACCACGCGGACCTCGATGACGACGTCTCGTTCCTGGCCGATGCACTGGCCGAGACGATCGTCCGCCACGAGGGCCGGGCGGTGGTGGACCTCGTGGAGGCGGTGCGCGACCTTGCCGACCGCGGTGACGACGCCGGCGACGAGCTGGCCGCCCTCATCGCCTCGATGGACTCCGATGCGGCCATCGTCCTGGCCCGCGCCCTCACCACCGACTTCCACCTCTCGACGATCGCCGAGCAGGTCCACCGGGCCGACGAGCTGGCTGCCCGTGCCCGGACCTACCGGGGGTCGCTGCGCCACACGGTGGCCGACCTCCTCTCCGACGGCGTCCCCCGCGGCGAGGTGGAGGCGCTGCTGGCACGGCTCGAGGTGCGACCGGTGTTCACGGCGCACCCCACCGAGGCGAAGCGCCGGTCGGTGCTGGCCAAGCGCCACCAGGTGGCCGAACTCATGGAGCGGAGGGGGGATCCCCGCCTCGACGTGTACGAGGCCCGACGCCTCGACCGGCGGGTGGCGGAGGTGGTCGATCTGTTGTGGCAGACCGAGGAGCTCCACCACACCAAGCCCACGCCCCGGGACGAGGCGGCCAACAACCTGTTCTTCCTCACGTCGCTGGCCCGTGACGTGCTGCCGGTGCTCGCCGACGACCTGGCCGCCCTGAGCGACGAGCAGGGCCTCGCACTTCCCGACCGGTTGGCCCCCCTCCGCTTCGGCACGTGGGTCGGCGGCGACCGGGACGGCAACCCGTTCGTCACCCCCGAGGTGACCCTGGACCTCCTCGCCCAGCAGGTCGAGCAGGCGACCGCGGTGCAGCTCGACGTGATCGACCGGCTGGTGGACGACCTCAGCGTGTCGAGCCGGATCACGGGCACGCCGCCCGTGCTGGCGGCGTTCATCGAGCGGGGTCGCGACGCGATGCCGGACGTCGACCGGACGTTCGGCGAGCTCGATGCCCACGAGCCCTATCGCCTCGCCGGGTCCTACATCCGCCAGCGCCTCCGCAACACCCGGAGCCGGGCGTCCACCGGTGCCGGGCACCGGCCGGGTCTCGACTACGCGTCGGGCGACGACCTCCTCGACGACCTGGGCGTGCTGCTCGCCGCCGCTCGGGAGGCCGGCGATGCGTCGGTCGAGGCGGTCGTGCTCCGCGCCCTCCGGGTGGCCGGCGCGATCGGGCTGAGCATGGCGACGATGGACCTGCGCGAACACGCCCGGCTCCTCCACGACGCGCTCGCCGTGCTGTTCGACGCCTCCGGGGAGCTCGACCGGCCCTACGACCGGCTCCCCCGCGACGAGCGGACCTCGCTGCTGGTCGCCGAGATCGACCGGCGTCGCCCGCTGTCGCCGCGCGCGGCGGTCTTCCCCGAGACGGTGCAGACCGTGCTCGGGGTCTTCGACGCGGCCCGCGTCGCGCTCGACCGCTACGGCCCCGAGATCGTCGAGAGCTTCATCGTGTCGATGACGAAGGGGGTGGACGACCTGCTCGCGGTGGTCGTCCTCGCCCGCGAGGCGGGGCTCGTCGACCCCCACTGCGACCTGGCGCGCATCGGGGTCGTCCCTCTCCTCGAGACCGTCGACGAGCTCCGCGAGGCCGGCCCCCTGCTCGACGCTCTCCTCTCCGTCCCGACCTACCGCCGCCTCGTGGCCGCCCGGGGCGACGTGCAGGAGGTGATGGTCGGCTACTCGGACTCGAACCGGCTGGGGGGCATCACCACCTCGCTCTGGGAGATCCATCGGGCCCAGCGCTCGCTGCGTGACGTCGCGGCGGCCCACGGCGTGCACCTGCGGCTGTTCCACGGCCGCGGCGGCACCGTGGGCCGGGGTGGTGGTCCGACCGGCGCCGCCATCCTCGCCCAGCCGTTCGGCACCCTCGACGGCGCCATCAAGATCACCGAGCAGGGCGAGGTCATCTCCGACAAGTACGGGATACCGGCGTTGGCCCGCCGGAACCTCGAGCTGGCCCTGTCGGCGACGGTGCGGGCGTCGCTCGGCCACCGCACGTCGCGCCATCCGCTGGATCTCGTCGACCACTGGTACGACGTGATGACGCTGGTGTCCGATTCCGCGCACGTCGCCTACCGGGAGCTGATCGAGCTGCCCGAGATGGTCGAGTACTTCCTCTCGTCCACGCCGATGGAGGTGATGGGCCGGCTCAACATCGGATCGCGGCCGGTGCGCCGGGCGACCGAACGCGACGCGGGACTCGGCGATCTGCGGGCGATCCCCTGGGTGTTCGGCTGGACCCAGTCCCGCCAGGTGGTGCCCGGGTGGTACGGGGTGGGCACCGGCCTCGCCGCCGCCCGTCGGGCGGGGCACGACGCCGAGCTGAAGCGGATGCTCGCCGAGTGGCACTTCTTCCCCACGTTCGTGTCCAACGTCGAGATGGCCCTCGCCAAGACCGACCTGGGCATCGCCCGCCGGTACGTCGAGCGGTTGACGCCACCGCACGCCCACCACGTGTTCGAGCGCATCCGGGAGGAGCACGACCGGACCCTCGAGCACGTGCTGTGGTTGCTGGACGCGGACGACCTCCTCACGCGGCACCCGTTGCTGCGCAGGACCCTCGACGTGCGCAACCGCAACCTGCGGGCCCTCAACGCCCTTCAGGTCGAGCTGCTCGACCGAGCCCGGCGGTCTCCCGACGCCGGCCTCGACCGGGCGCTCATGCTCTGCACCAACGGCTTGGCGAGCGGGCTGCGCAACACGGGCTGAGCGTCCGAGCACGGGCCGTTCGGCTCATTTCCCGCGTAACGGGCAGGGGGGCCCTTGTGCGGGAGGTCACACCTCTCTACGGTGCGTCCCGATCGGCGACGAGGAATGGCGGCGTCGCCCCGAGCGGGATCAACAGGAGACACGATGGGCAAGCTCCCCCTCCGGGGAGCCGGACCTCGCACGCCCTCATCGGCGGCGAGCCCGGCGACCCCGACCGACGACCCGTCCGAGGCGGTCGGCCGACGACGGCCGGTCCGAGCCGGCCGCGGCCTCCCCCGTGGACGGGCGGTGGTCGGCGGCCTCCTGGTCACCGGTGCGATGGTCGCCGTGTTCGCGGCGACCACCGGTGCCGGCTCGGCGCCGAGCCGGGAGGCCGTCGTCGCGCGGTCGGCGATCCCGGCCGGCCACCGGCTCGCCCCGAGCGACCTGACCACCCGACCGGTGGAGCTGCCGGCGGGGACGGCTGCCGCGGTGTTCGCATCCGCCGACGAGCTCGTCGGCGCGGTGACGATCGCACCCCTCGAGACCGACGAGCTCGTCCAGCGCAGCGCGGTCGTGACGGACGGTCGAACCCGTGCGCCGGCTCACGAGTTCTCGTTTCCGGTGGAGCGGGAGCGGGCGCTCGACGGCAAGCTGCAGCGCGGCGAGTCGGTGGCGATCCTGGCGACCTTCGGCAGCGGGCCCGACGCGTACACGTCGGTCCTGGCCCCCGACGCGACCGTGATCGACGTCGAGAGCGGCGGCGCCGGGACGATCGGGAGCGGCGCGACGCTGGTGCTGACCGTGGCGCTCGGGTCGGGCGACGTCGTGCTCGACGTGGCCCACGCCGCCCAGGTCGCCGACCTGACGATCGTGCGGGCGACGACCGCCGGCGACGCGCCGATCCGCGACCGCGCCGGCCCGCCGGCGGCCGACGCCACCGGGGGCGGGGTGGGGTCGTGAGCGCCGAGCACTACGTCCTCCTCGGCATCGCCCGCCCCCGCGCGCCGTGGTTCACCGAGGTCGGCCGGTGGGCCACGTCGGCATCGCTGCCGGCCGACTTCGTCCGCTGCGTCTCGCTCGACGAGGTGCGGGCCCGGCTGCTCGGTGGACGGGCCTGGTCGGCGCTGCTCGTCGACGACCTCACCCCCGGGCTCGACCGGGATGTCATCGACGCCGCCCGGGCCGTGGGATGCGCCACGGTCGTGGTGGCCGACGGGCCCGAGCACCGCGACTGGGTGGACCTCGGCGCCGCCGCGGTGCTCGACGCCCCCGTCCACCGGGACTCCCTGCTGTCGGTGCTCCGCAGCTGCGCGGCACCCCTCGAGCGACCGGCGGGCAGCGGAGCCGACCTGGCCGACGACGCCGCGCCGGGCGCCTGGGAGGGCCGCCTGATGACGGTGGTGGGCGCCGGTGGGTCGGGCACGTCCACCGTGGCCGCCGCACTTGCGCAGGGCCTCGCCGCCGAACCGGGCCACGGCGGGCGGGTCGTGCTGTTCGACGCCGCGCTCCACGCCGACCAGGCGGCGCTGCACGACACCGGCGACGTCATCCCGGGCCTCCAGGAGCTCGTCGAGGCCCATCGGGCCGGGCAACTCGATACCAGCGCCACCCGAGCGCTCACCTGGCACTGCCCGGACCGGGGCTACGACCTCGTGCTCGGGCTTCGCCGCCACCGCGACTGGACCGTGCTGCGGCCGCGCGCCGTCGAAGCGGCCACGACCTCGCTGCGCCGGGCCTACGCCGTGGTGGTCGCCGACGCGGACGCCGACGTCGAGGGCGAGCGGCTCACCGGCTCGCTCGACGTCGAGGACCGCAACCTCCTCGCCCGCCACCTCACCCGGTCGGCCGACGTCGTCCTCGTCACGGGGCGGCCGTCCGTGACCGGCGTCAACCGGCTGGTGCGGACGCTCGGCGAGCTGGTCGACCACGGCGTGGAGCGCGACCGGCTCCTACCCGTGGTCAATGGAGCACCGCGGACGGCCCGCGGCCGAGCCGAGGTCACCCGAGCGGTGGCGGAGCTCGTCGGACCCGACGGCCCGTCGCTCAGCCCGCTCTTCCTCCCCCACCGCAGGGAGATCGACGCGCTGCACCGCGACGGGGCCCCACCTCCCAAGGCGCTCGTCGAACCGGTGGCGGGGGCCGCGTCAGCGGTCCTCGCCAGGACGGGAGCCCGCTCGGAGCGTCGTCTCGAGGAGCGCGTCGCGCCGCGCCGCCGGAGCCGTTCGATCGGCGGTGCGGCGTGAGCGCCGAGCGCGCTGACGCCCAGGTGGAGGCGCCGCTGGCGATCATCGAGCGAGCCGTGCAGGAGCGGGCCAAGGTCGTCGAGCTCGACATGGGTTCCGACAGCGGGCGCGACGGGTTGCGACGTCTCATCGACGCCGAGCTGGCCGGCTGGGCCGAGGACGTGCGGAGAGGGCGACGGGCCCACGCGCTGGCCGACCCGGACCTCGTGGCCGACCGGGCGTGGCGCAACCTCGTCGGGCACGGACCGCTGACCGAGCTCCTCGCCGACCCCGACGTCTGGGAGATCGAGGTCAACTCACCGGACTCGATCTTCGTGAAGCGCCACTCGGGGCCGTCGGGCTACCACCACGAGACATTCCACGACGACGACCACGTCGCGCGCACGCTGACCAAGCTCCTCGACGAGTCCTCCGCCAGCCACCGCAAGCTCGACCCCACCGAGGGCCTGCAGGACGCGCAGCTCGACGACGGCTCGCGGTTGCACATCGTCCACGGCGACCTCAGCCGGGGCGGACACGTGATGGTGAACATCCGCCGGTTCACGGGTGTGCCCTTCACCCGCCTCGACGAGCTCGTCGAGCGCGACACCCTGAGCGGCCCGGTCGCCGCGGTGCTCGCCGCCGCCGTGCGCGCCGGCGCCTCGGTGCTCTTCGCCGGCGCGCCGGGCTCGGGGAAGACGACGCTGCTGTCGTGCTGCGCCGGTGAGCTCGACCCGGCGCTGCGGGTGGTGATCGCCGAAGAGGTCTTCGAGATCGATGCCCCGTTGCCGAACGTGGCCCAGATGCAGACCCGACCCGGCCGACCGGACCGGCCGGAGGTGGACCTGCGCCGACTGGTCGCCGGGTTCCTGCGAATGGCCCCGGACGTCGCCATCGTCGGCGAGGTCCGCGACCGTGAGGCCCTTCCCCTGCTGCTGACGCTCTCGTCGGGGGTCAAGGGCTTCGCGACCATCCACTCCGGCAACGCCCGCCAGGCCCTGTCGCGCCTGCGGTTCCTCGCACAGCTCTCCGAGGCCGCCCGCAACCTTCCGCATGGGGCGCTCACGGCGCTCGTCAGCGACGCCGTCGACCTCGTGGTCTTCAGCGAGCGAGGTCCGAGAGGTCCACGGGTCCGCGAGGTCCTCGCGGTCGAGGACCTGGTGGGCGGCGCCGACGCGCTCGCCTTCACCACCACCGACCTCTTCGCCCGGCCGGGGTACGACCGTCCGCTGGCGTGGTCCGGCAACGTGCCCGCACGGCTCTCCGCCGCCCTCGCCGCCACCGGACGCGACCTCAGCTCGATGCTGCGCGGAGAGCCCCATGACGGCCTCGGCGACGGCGACGTCCGATGATCCCCACGCTCGTCGCCCTCGCCGCCGGGTACGGCACGTTCCTCGTCTACACGGCGGTCGCGCTCGGCTGGAGCGGGCTCGGACCCGGGCCGCGAGCGGTGCGCACCGCACGGGGGACGTCGCGGGCACGCGCCCATGACTGGCTCGCCCAGGCCGGCCTCGGCGAGGTCGCGACAGGAGAGTTCGCGGCCGTGATCGGGGCGGTGTTCGTGCTCGGCGTCGCGCTGGCGATGGCGCTGTTCGGAGCCCCGGGTCCCGCGTTGGTGGGCGGGGCCCTCGCCGCCGCCTTCCCGGTTGCCGGGTACCGCCGGCGGCGGGCGACCGCCCGGGCGGTCGCCCGCGACGGCTGGCCCAGGATGATCGAGGAGCTCCGGATCCTCACGGGTTCGGTCGGCCGATCGATCCCCCAGGCGCTGTTCGAGGTCGGCGAGGCAGGACCGGAGGAGCTGCGACCGGCGTTCGCGGCCGCCCATCGGGAGTGGCGCCTGACGACCGACTTCGAACGGACGCTCGCCGTCCTCCGGGATCGTCTGGCCGACCCGACGTGCGACGCCACGTGCGAGACGCTGCTCATCGCCCACGAGCTCGGCGGCACCGACGTCGACCGACGCCTTGCCGACCTCGCCGAAGATCGACGCCAGGACGTCCGCTACCGCAAGGACGCGCGGGCCCGGCAGGCCGGCGTGCGCTTCGCCCGACGCTTCGTGCTGCTCGTCCCGCTCGGCATGGCCGCCGCAGGGCTCTCGGTCGGCAACGGGCGTACTGCGTACCAGACGCCGCTCGGGCAGGTGGCCGTCCTCGTCGCCCTCGGGATGGTGGCTGCGTGCTGGATGTGGGCGGGGCGCATCCTGCGTCTCCCCGAGGAGGAGCGGGTGTTCCCCCGATGATGCGACTGCTCGTCCCGGCGGCGCTGGCCGTGTGGCTGGGCACCACGCTGGTGCTCGGCGAGGTGCGGTGGGTGCGCAGGATCCCTCTGCGCGACCGGCTGCGCCCCTACGCCCCCGGGGGTGACGCCCGGAGCCGAACCGCCCCCGGCAGCGCCGGCTGGAGCGCCACCGTCGTCGCCGTCCTCGGACCGCTCGCCCGCCAGCACGGGGCCGATCTGGCCAGGGTCGCGGGGGTGTCCGAGGACCTGAGTCGGCGACTCCGTCGGGTCCACTCGCCACTCGACCCGACCTCGTTCCGGCTCCGTCAGCTGGGCTGGGTGATGGGCGCACTGGCCGTCGCGGTGCTGACGACGGCAGTCGTGCGTCCGGCCGTCCCGATCGTCGCCCTGAGCGTGGTCGGCGCACCGGTGCTGGCCTTCCTCCTCGTCGAGCAGCAGCTCTCCAACGCGTCGACGGCGTGGCAACGCAAGATCTTCCTCGAGCTCCCGGTCGTGAGCGAGCAGCTCGGGATGCTCCTGTGCGCCGGCTACTCCCTGGGCTCGGCGCTCACCCGGCTGGCCGACCGTGGGCAGGGGGCCGTGGCCGCCGACCTCCGTGTCGTGGTGAGCCGCATCCAACAGGGTCTCGACGAGGTGACGGCCCTCCGCGAGTGGGCCGCGCTCGCCCAGGTCCCGGCGGTGGACCGCCTCGTGGGCGTGCTCGCCCTGAACCGGGAGGCCGGTGACCTCGGACGACTCATCGCCGAAGAGGCCCGCACCGTCAGAGGCGACGTGCACCGCGAGCTGGTCGAGACGATCGAGCGACGCGGCCAACAGGTCTGGATCCCGGTCACCGTCGCCACCCTCGTGCCCGGCGTGCTCTTCCTCGCCGTGCCCTTCGTCGAGGCGATGCGCCTCTTCACCAGCGGATGACCGTCCTCCGATCGAGCGAACCACCAACGAAAGGCAGATGAACCATGGACACACCGACCATCGACCCCACCGTCGGATCGTGGGGGGCGGGGGTGAGCTGGGCGCAGGCCACGCTCGTCGCCCGCCTCCGCCGCCCCTCCCCGCGGGCAGCGCGTCGGCGCTGTGGCGGCGACTGGGGCGAGGGAGTGATCTCCGCGGCCATCGCGGTGTTGATCATGGCGTTCCTCGGCGCCGCGATGTGGGTGGGCTTCCAGCAGATGTGGAAGTCGACCGAGGCCACCACGAACGACAAGATCGAGCAGATCGGGTCGGAGTGAACGGCCGACGCCGGGCCGCGACCGGCGAGGGCGGCACGGGGCTGATCGGCTCGGTGGCGGGGCTGCTGGTGTTCCTGGCCATGATGCTCTTCGCCGTCCAGACCCTCGTCGGCCTCTACACCCGGTCGGTGGTCACCGACGCCGCGCACGAGGGCGCCAGGAGGGTGGCGGGGGCACGCGTCGAGCAGGGCGACCCGGCGGCGCAGCAGGACGCCCGGATCGCCGCCGAGGGTGAGGTGCGCCGGCTCCTCGGCCGCTTCGGGGACGAGGTGACGATGGACTGGTCGGGTTCGACCGCCGACACCGTGGCGCTGCGGGTCCGGGCGACCCCACCCGGTTTCCTGTGGAACACCCTGCGCGGCCCCGGGGCGGCGCTCGTCGACCGGACCGTCACGGTGCGGATCGAGCAGGCGCAGTGACGCCGGCCCGGAGGGCGATCGGTGGGAGGGGACTCGGCGATCGAGGCCAGGTCGGGGGCATGGAGGTGCTCGCCTTCGGACTGCTCGTCTTCGTCATCGGGACGTTGTTGGTGGCCAACGCCTGGGGTGTCGTCGACGCCAAGCTGGCGGCGACGAGTGCCTCTCGCGAAGCCGTCCGCAGCTATGTGGAGGCATCGGGTCCAGCCATCGCGACAGAGCTCGCCGCCGCTGCGACGAGATCGGCGATCGCCGGCCACGGCCGCGATCCCGACCGTGCCGAGATGGAGATCACCCACGCCGACGACCGTCCCTACAGCCGCTGCACCCGGGCCACGGTCACGGTCAGCTACCCGGTGCCGGCGTTGGCGCTCCCGTTCGTCGGCGGGTTCGGCGAGGCCTTCGAGGTCACCGCCCGCGCGAGTGAGATCGTCGACCCCTACCGATCGGGGCTCCCCGGGGAGGCGAGATGCTGAGGCCCGGCGTGCGCCGCCCCCACCACCGGGGGCCGCGTGACGTCGGCAGCGTGTTGATGCTGATGCCGGCGGCCGTGCTCATCGTGCTCGTCCTCGGAGCCATCACCGTCGACCTCACCGTGGCCCGCCTTGGCCAACGCGAGCTCATCGCCGCCGCAGCCGACGCCGCCAACGATGCCGCTGGTCACGGCCTCGACGAGGTGGCGCTGCGGTCCGGGCGGGGCTACGTCGTCGATCCCGACCGGGTCGACGACGCCGTGCTCGCCTCGCTCGATGCCAAGGGCCTGCTCGACGACCTCGACGAACCGCCCACGGTCACGGTGGGAGCCGACGGCACGGTCGAGGTGCGTCTCGTCCGACGGGTCGGCTACGTGTTCGCCAAGGCGCTCCCGGGGGTCGCCGACGGCGTCGTCGTGCGCGGCGGCGCCGCCGCCCGACTCGTCGTCGACTGACGGGCGTCGACGGCACCGGTCAGACGAAGACCGAGACACCCCCCGGGCCGACGAGGAAGCCGACGACGATGAGGGCCAGGCCGGCCAGCCATTGCTTGCGCACGAGCGCCACGATCCCGGCGATGACGAGAACGACGGCGATGAGCCAGAGGACGAAGGCCATGGTGATCTCCTGTGGTGAGGTGGTCCGACGGTTCGTTCCCCGACCGGCGCGCGACCATTCGGCTCAGAGGCCCGGACCCGCCCCAATTCCGAAACAGCATCGTTTCGCAACGAGGGGGAGCGGCCCGTAGCCTGACCTCGCCATGCTCGACGCCTCCGGCCCGCCCGGCCCGCCCGCCGACGACGACGACCGGCTCCCCGCCTTCGTCGTCGAGGACGCCGAAGAGGCGCTCGAGGAGGGCGACCGGCCGATCGCCGGACCGCTGCGCTCGGCCCTGGCCAACCCCCGGTTCCGCATCGTCTTCACCGGTTCGGTGCTCTCCAACGTCGGCACCTGGATGCAGAACGTGGTGCTCGCCGCCTTCGCGTACGAGCTCACCGGCAGCGCCGGGTTCGTCGGGCTGATCGGCTTCGCCACCCTCGGTCCCCTCCTCATGTTCTCCCTGGTGGGCGGCGCGCTCGCCGACACCTTCGACCGGCGCAAGGTGATCGTCGTGATGGCCGTCGAGCAGATGGTCTTCTCCGTCGTGCTGGCCGTCATCGCCGCCCAGAGCGCACCGTCGGAGGTGGCGCTGCTCCTGGCCGCCTTCGCCATCGGGACCGGCAACGCCCTGCAGGCCCCCACGTTCGCGTCGCTGCTCCCCAACCTGGTGCCCCGCCGCGACATCAGCGGGGCCGTGTCGCTCAACTCGGCGAACATGAACCTGTCGCGCATCGTCGGCCCGGCGCTCGGCGGCGCCCTCTACGCCACCGTCGGCGCCTCGTGGGTGTTCGTGGCCAACGCCGCCACCTACGTGTTCATCGTGCTCGCCGTGAGCCGGATCACCGTGCCCCCGGTCGCCCGTTCCGCCGACGACCCCGTCGGCGTGGCCCGCCTCCTCGGCGGGTTCCGGGTCGTGCGCCGCGACCCCGTCATCCGCCGGGCCGTCGGCACCATCGCCCTCTTCTCGTTCTTCTCGTTGACGTTCCTCACCCAGATGCCGGTGCTCGCCGCCGACAACTTCGACATCAACCCGAAGAGCACCGCCTACGGCATCCTCTACGCGGTCTTCGGGGTCGGCGCCCTCGCGGGCGCCCTGTCCATCGGCACCGTCTTCGCGGACCGCAGCCTCGAACGGGTGCTGCGGGTGTCGCTGGCCGGCTTCGCGGTGCTGCTCGCCGCTTACGGCCTGGTGCGCGGACCGGCCCTCGCCTACCCCATCGGCGTGCTGCTCGGCTTCTGCTACTTCGCGGCCATCACCTCGCTGTCGACGGTGCTCCAACAGCGCCTCGACGACCGGGTGCGGGGGCGGGTGCTGGCCGTGTGGATGATGGCCTTCGGGGGCACCGTGCCCGTCGGGGGCCTGGTGGGCGGCTGGCTGGTCGAGCAGACCGACGTCACCGTGATGGTGCTCATCGGCGCGGCGATGGCGACGTTCCTCGTCTGGTACGCCGACCTGCGGCCTCCCCCCGGCGACCCCGGCCCGGTCGTCAGCTGAGCAGCGCCTCGGCCAGGCGTTCGAGCCCCGCCACCCGGCTGCCCTTCACCAGCACCGCGTCCCCCGGCCCGAGCGGTCCGAGCGCCTCGAGCGCGGCGTCGATCGTGTCGACCGGGGCGATCCCGTAGTCGTCGGTGGCGAAGGCCACGAGCCTCACGCCCGCCGCGGTGGCCAGCCCGGCGATGCGCCGGTGCTCGGCCGGACCGTCGTCCCCCAGCTCGGCCATCGGGCCGAGCACGGCGTGGAACCGCTCGGCCGGCAGGGCGACCAGCGCCGAGAGGGCGGCGGCCGTGGACGCCGGGCCGGCGTTGTAGGCGTCGTTCAGCACCCGGGCCCCGCCCGGCGCGGTGCGCAGGTCCATCCGCCAGGGGGACAGCTCGCCACGCCCCAGGCCGGCGGCCACGTCGGCGACGTCGATGCCGCACACCAGCCCCACCGCCGCGGCGGCGAGGGCGTTGCCGACCTGGTGGCGGCCGCGCACCGCGAGGTGGACGTCGGCGCCGCCCCAGTCCGTCGCCAACCGGAAGCGGGCCCGCAGGTCCTCGTCGAGTTCGACGTCGGTGGCCCGGACCTCGCTGTCGTCGGCGCCGTAGCGCACCACCCGCGCCGACGTCACCGCGGCCATCGCCGCCACCCGGTCGTAGGCGGCGTTGAGCACCGCCACCCCGTCGGCGGGCAGCGACTCGGGGAGCTCGCGCTTGCACCGGGCGATGCCGTCGAGGTCGCCCATCAGCTCGGCGTGCACCAGCTCCACGGCCGTCACCACGGCGATGGTCGGCCGCGCCACCGCGCACAGCGAGGCGATGTGGCCCCGCCCACGGGCCCCCATCTCGATCACCGCGACCTCGGTGTCGTCGGGGACGTTCACCAGGGTGAGGGGCACGCCGAGCTCGTTGTTGAAGCTCTTCGCGCTGACACCGGTGCGCAGGTGAGGCTCGAGCACACCGCGGCAGAGGTCCTTCGTCGACGTCTTGCCCACCGACCCGGTGATGCCCACCACCCGCTCCGGGAGCCGCTCCCGGGCGTGGGCCCCGAGCCGGGTGAGCGCCGCCTCGGGCCGGTCGACGACGATGGTCGTGACGCCGTCGACGGGGCCTCGGGCGCTGAGCGTGGCTGCCGCCCCGGCCGCCGCGGCCGCGGCGACGAAGTCGTGGCCGTCGCGCACCCCGGCGACAGGCACGAAGAGCTGGCCCGGCTCGAGCGTGCGGGAATCGATCGACGCCCCCACCACCACCACGTCGGCTCCGTGGAGGGTGCCGCCGACGGTGTCGGCGACCTCGGCGGCGGTGAACCTCACCTCCTCACCGTACCGAGCGACGAGGACCGGA
The DNA here is from genome assembly GCA_025455885.1 of Acidimicrobiales bacterium. NCBI lineage: Bacteria > Bacillati > Actinomycetota > Acidimicrobiia > Acidimicrobiales > Acidimicrobiales bacterium. Next base: position 112,348 of record JALOLR010000004.1, on the reverse strand, counting down.
GAGGACCGCACCGCGGCGGTAGCGTCGGGACCCATGACCCCCCCGCCCCCACCGTCGACCGGCGCGCGGACACGGGTCGTGGTGCTGTTCGGGGGGCAGTCCGCAGAGCACGACGTGTCCCGGGTGACGGCCCGCCACGTGATCGCCGCGCTCGACCGGGAGCGCTTCGAGGTCGTGCCGATCGGCATCACCCGCGACGGAGCGTGGGTCCGGCCCGAGCCGGCCCCCGCCGCCCTCCTCAGCGGTGACGCGGCGCTGGCCGTCGACGCCCTCCCCGACGCCCTCGCCGTCGACGGCCCCGAGGTCGACCCCCTGCCGATGCTCGCCGGCGACGACGGCGACGCGGCGGTGGTCGTGCTGCCACTGCTGCACGGCCCGATGGGCGAGGACGGCACCGTGCAGGGCCTGCTGGAGCTGGCCGGGGTCCCCTACGTGGGTTCCGGGGTGCTCGGATCGGCGCTGGCCATGGACAAGATCGCCGCCAAGCACATGGCGAGCGCCCTCGGCATCCCCCAGGCCCGCTGGCGCGGGTTGCACCGCTCCGAGGTCGTCGACCCGGGGGCCGCGGACCGGATCCGGCCGGGACTGGCCGAGGAGCTCGCCGCCGAGCTCGGCCTCCCGGCGTTCGTGAAGCCCGCCAACATGGGCTCGTCGATCGGGATCTCCCGGGTCACCGACGTCGACGGACTCGAGGCAGGGCTCCGGGCGGCGCTCCTCCACGACGAGTGGCTCGTCGTCGAGGAAGGGGTGGCCGGCAGGGAGATCGAGGTGGCCGTGCTCGGCCACACCGAGTCCCCGCGGGCGTCGGTCCCCGGCGAGATCGTGCCGGGCGCCGAGTTCTACGACTACGACGACAAGTACGCGACCGGCGCCGCCGAGCTGCGGGTCCCGGCCCCGCTCTCGACCGCCGACGCCGACGGGGTGCGCGACCTGGCCTGTCGTGTGTTCACCGGGATGCGGGGCTCGGGCATGGCCCGCGTCGACTTCTTCCTCGAGGATCCGGGGCGGGGGTTCCTCCTCAACGAGATGAACACCATCCCCGGGTTCACCCCGATCTCGATGTTCCCGAAGCTCTGGACGGCATCGGGGCTCCCCTACCCGGCGCTGCTCGACGAGCTCCTCGGACTGGCCCTCGAACGCCACCGACGCAGGGCACTGCCCCGATGACCTGGGCACCCGGCGAGCCCTCGGTCGTGCTCGACGGCCTCGCCTACCCCGAGAGCCCCCGGTGGCACGACGGCCGCCTGTGGTTCTCCGACGTGCACGACGGCCGCGTCTGGGCGATGACCGAGGACGGCCAGGCCGAGCCGGTCGTCCGGATGACCGAGCAACCGGGTGGCCTCGGGTGGCTCCCCGACGGGCGTCTGCTCGTCGTCTCGATGCTCGACCACGCCCTGTTGCGCCTCGACGACGACGGGCTCACCGAGGTCTGCGACCTCGAGCGGTTCTCGCTGCACCCCTGGAACGACATGGTGGTGACCGGCGAGGGGCGGGCCTACATCGGCAACTACGGCTACGACGCCGAGCGGGGCGACGAGCCGGCCGGCGCCCGCATGGTGTGCGTGGAGCCCGACGGCGAGGCCTGGGTGGTGGCCGAGCAACTGCTGTTCCCCAACGGCGCCGTCGTCGTCCCCCACGAGCTCACCCCGCTGCTGTTGGTGGCCGAGACCTTCGGCCAGCGGATCTCCGCCTACCACCTCGAACCGGACGGCTCGCTCAGCAACCCCCGGGTGTGGGCCGACCTGCGACCCAACGTGCCCGACGGCATCTGCCTCGACGCCGAGGGGGCGCTCTGGATCGCCGACCCGGTCTACAACGGGGTGATGCGCGTGCACGTCGACGAGGGCATCGTCGCCTGGATCCCCACCGGCGACCGCTCCGTGTACTCGTGCGCGCTGGGGGGATCCGACGGACGGACGTTGTTCCTGTGCACCGGCCGATCGACCAACCCGGCCAAGACGACGGCCATGCGCGCCGGGTGCATCGAGGCGGTGCGGGTCGAGGTGCCGATGGCCTGAGTCCCGCCGGTCGGCGCCGGATCGCGGAGCGGCTCGGATCAGGGGACGAGCGCCGAGCGCAGGAACGCGAGGAGCTCCTGGCGGCGCCGCACGGTGGTGCGCAGCGTGGGCTCGATGCCCACCGCCCGCAACACCTCGACCTCGGTGGCCACGCCGATGACCGTCGAGTAGGCCGAGACCAACAACAACCCGGGGTCGCTGCGGCGGACGTGGCCGGCGTCCATCTCCGCCTCGAGGAACGCCCGGGCCCGGCGCACCAGCCCGTCGAGGTTCTCGGCGACGCGGGTCGCCGACGGCGGACCGAGCCGGCTCACCTCGCGGAGCAGCCCGAGCAGCTCGGGCCGGCGCAGGGCGAGGCGGAACACCGCGCGCACGACCGCCTCGACGCGATCCCAGCCGGGTCCGGCGGCGGCCAGCGTGGCGTCGAACGTCACGATCAGGTCGGCGGTGGCCCGGTCGATGACCGCGTCGAGCAGCGCCGCCTTCGACGGGTAGTGGTAGAGGATCGTCTGCTTGGTGACGCCGAGCTCGGCGGCGACCTGGTCGAGGGAGGTGGCCTCGAAGCCGCGACCCCCGAAGGACTGGAGCGCCGCGGTGAGGATCCGGTCCTCGGTCTCGCGGGTGCGTGCCGCCCGGGGGCCCCGTCCCGTCGCCTTCGTCGCCGTCGCCACCCCACGATGGTAGACCGCAACACTTACCAAGTGGTAGACAACACCCCGTGATCCGCGAGTCGCTGGCCGGGAAGCGCCTGTTCATCACCGGCACGACCGGCTTCCTCGGCACCAACCTCCTCGAACGGCTCCTGCGCGCCGTGCCGGACTGCGAGCTCGTCCTCCTCGTCCGACCCGGCAAGCGGTCGAGCGTCGAGCAGCGCGTCGCCCGGGAGATCCTGAAGAACGACGCCTTCGACCGCCTGCGCGCCGAGCTCGGCAAGGACGGCTTCGCGGAGATGACCGCACGACGCATCACCGCCGTGGCCGGCGACGTGAGCCGCGACGGCCTCGGCCTCGACGACGAGGGCCGGGCCGTGCTGGCCTCCTGCGACACCGTCATCCACTCCGCCGCCACGGTGAGCTTCGACTCCCCCCTCGACGGCGCCGTGGAGGTCAACCTCCTCGGTCCCACCCGCATCGCCGCCACCCTGCACGACCTCGGGGTCGCCCCCCACCTCGTGGCCGTGTCCACCTGCTACGTGGCCGGCAACCGGCGGGGGTCCGCCCCCGAACAGCTCGTCGACGAGAGCCCGTTCTTCGTCGACGTCGACTGGCGCAGCGAGGTCGAGGGCGCCCGCCGGGCCCGCCGCGACGCCGAGGCCCACAGCCGGACGCCGGAGATGCTGGCCGACTTCGCCCGCCAGGCCCGCACCTCGCTCGGTGCCGCCGGCACCCCGGCGCTGTCCGAGCGGACCGAGCAGAACCGGGCCCGGTGGGTCGACGACCGGATGGTGGAGGCGGGCCGGGCCCGGGCCGCATCCCTCGGGTGGCCCGACGCCTACGCCTACACCAAGGCGCTCGGCGAACGGGCCCTGGTCGAGACCCGCGGCGACGTCCCCGTCAGCATCGTCCGCCCGTCGATCATCGAGACGGCGCTCGCCGAGCCCCGACCGGGCTGGATCCGGGGCTTCCGCATGGCCGACCCGGTGATCATCAGCTACGCCCGGGGCCTGCTGAAGGAGTTCCCGGGGGTGCCCGAGGGCATCGTCGACGTCATCCCGGTCGATCTCGTGTCGGCCGCCATCATCGCCGTGGCCGCCAAGGGACCCGAGCCCGACGTCGAGGTCGTGCAGGTCGCCTCCGGCTCGCAGAACCCCCTGCGGTACCGGCGCCTGGTCGACCTCGTCAGCGAATGGTTCCTCGAGCACCCGCTCTACGACGCCAAGGGCCAGCCCATCGTCGTACCCAAGTGGTCGTTTCCCGGGCGGGGGCGGGTGCAGGGCCAGCTCACCCGGGCCCGCACGACCCTCGAACGCGCCGAGCGCGTCCTCGGTGCGCTCCCCCTGCGCGGCAAGCAGGCGGAGTGGACGGCGTCGCTCGAAGCCAAGCGCGACGAGGCGGAGCAGGCGCTCGGCTACGTCGAGCTCTACGGCGCCTACGCCGAGTGCGAGGCGTTGTACGGCCTCGACCACCTGCTGGCGCTCTGGGACGCCCAGAGCGAGGAGGACCAGCGGGACTTCTGCTTCGACCCACGCGTCATCGACTGGACCGACTTCACCGAGAACGTCTTCCTGCCGTCGGTCGTCCAGCAGGCCCGCGTCCGCACCACCCCGGGCGGGCGCACCGGCCCGAGCCGCGAGACCCGCCTGCGCGCCCAGGTCCTCGCCCCCGAGCGCCAGCTCGCCGCCTTCGACCTCGAGAACACCCTCATCGCGTCCAACGTGGTGGCGAGCTACGCGTTCCTCGCCACCCGGCGGATGCCCAGCCGCGACCGCGTGCGGTTCGCGGCGTCGTTGCTGGCCGAGGGCCCGTCGCTGCTGAGCCTCGACCGCACGGACCGCAGCGACTTCCTGCGGTTCTTCTACCGCCGCTACGACGGCGCCCCCGTGCAGCAGATCGACGAGGACTCCGCCGAGATGTTCAGTCGGCTCATCATCGCGAAGTCGTTCCCGGCCGCCATCCGACGGGTCCGCGAGCACCGGGCCGCCGGGCATCGCACCCTCCTCATCACCGGCGCCCTCGACTTCGTGGTCAAGCCGCTCGGCCCGCTGTTCGACGACATCGTCGCCGCCGAGATGGGCGTGACGGACGGCGCCTACGACGGCGAGCTCACCGAGGTGCCCCCCACCGGGGAGAGCCGGGCGCAGGTCCTCATGGACTACGCCGCCGCCCACGACCTCGACCTCGACGAGACCGTCGCCTACGCCGACTCCACCAGCGACCTCCCGATGCTCGAAGCCGTCGGGTTCCCGGTGGCGGTGAACCCCGAGACACGCCTCGCCGCGCTGGCCCGCAAGCGGGGCTGGCTGGTCGAGCACTTCGCAAAGGCCCCCGGCGCCCCCCGCCGGGTCATCCCGATCGGGCCCCGCCGCACCCGCCGGGGCGGCCTGGCCAACCCCCTCGTCCCGGGAGGCACCGCGTGAAGGCGCTGCGCTTCGAGCGCAACCTCCCCCGGTTCGCCGCCGCCACCGTGGCGGGGCGCATCGCCGGCGGCGCCGGCGCGAAGGTCGGCCCGCTGCGACTGCGCTCGATCGACCCGCCCGACCTCCCCGGCGCCGGGTGGACCGAGATCAAGCCCCGCCTGGCCGGCATCTGCGGCTCGGACCTGTCGACGATCGACGGGCTCAGCTCCCGGTATTTCGAGCCGATCGTGTCGTTCCCGTTCGTCCCCGGCCACGAGGTCGTGGCCGACCTCGACGCACCCTGCGACGGCGTCCCCGCCGGGCGGGTCGTCCTCGAGCCGGTCCTCGGCTGCGTGACCCGCGGGATCGACCCGGTCTGCGACGCGTGCGCCCGCGGCGACCTCGGCAACTGCGAACGCATCGCCTTCGGGGCGATCGAGCCCGGACTCCAGTCGGGGTTCTGCTGCGACACCGGCGGTGGGTGGTCGACCCGGATGGTGGCCCACGCCAGCCAGCTCCACCCCGTTCCCGCCGGCTGGTCCGACGAGGCGGCCGTCATGGTCGAGCCGACGGCCTGCGCCGTCCACGGCGCGCTCGCCGCGCGGGTCGAGACCGGCGACCTCGTCGTCGTCCTCGGCGCAGGCGCCCTGGGGCTGCTCACGATCGCCGCCGTCCGCCGATACGCGCCGGCGTGCACCGTCGTGGCCGTCGCCAAGCACCCCGTCCAACGTGACCTGGCCCGCGAGCTCGGCGCCGACACCGTCGTGGCCCCCGGCGAGGTCGCCCGGGCGGTGCGGCGCGCCACCGGGACCATGGCGCTCGGCGACGGTGACATCGTGCGGCTCACCGGCGGCGCCGACGTGGTGATCGACTGCGTCGGCAACGACGCCAGCCTCGCCCAGAGCCTGGCGGTGGTGCGCCCGCGGGGCCGCATCACCATGGTGGGGATGCCCGGGCGCACCCAGATCGACCTCACCGGGCTCTGGCAACGCGAGATCACCCTCGCCGGGGCCTACGCCTACGGCACCGAGACGCTCCCCGACGGCGGGCGCCGCCGGACCTTCGACCTCGCCTTCGAGCTCGTCGGCGCCGCCGACCTCGGCCGGCTGGTGAGCGCCACCTACCCCCTCACCCGCTTCGAGGACGCCATCGCCCACGCCGCCGACGCCGGCGCTCGCGGCGCCGTCCGCATCGCCTTCGACCTCCGCAACGAAAAGGATCGCCACCGTGCCTAGACCCGGCTTCGTGCTCGACGTCGATCGGTCGACGCCACCGATCCTGTTCCACCACGGGGAGGGCTTCCGCCTCGAGAAGCTGCCCGCCGGGCGGAGCCGGGTGATCTACCCGGCCGAACCCCTCGAGCCCATCGAGCACCCCGACGCCGCCATCCGTCACGCCCTCGAGAGCCCGCTCGGCGACAGCGAACCGCTCTCGGCGCTGCTCCGTCCCGGCATGACGCTCACGATCGCCTTCGACGACATCTCGCTGCCGCTCCCTCCCATGAAGCGGCCCGACATCCGCCAGCGGGTCATCGAGGCCGTCCTCGACCAGGCGGCCGCCAACGGCGTCGACGACGTGGTGCTCGTCGCCGCCCTGGCCCTGCACCGCCGGATGACCGAGGCCGAGCTGCGCCACGCGGTGGGCGACCGGGTCTACGACGCCTTCGCCCCGCACGGCCTGCTCGTCAACCACGACGCCGAGGACCCCGACAACCTCGAGTACCTGGGCACCACCGACCAGGGCGAGGAGGTCGAGATCAACAAGCGGGCCGCCACGAGCGACCTCATCGTCTACGTGAACATCAACCTCGTCTCGATGGACGGCGGCTGGAAGTCGACGGCCACCGGGCTGGCCAGCTACCGCAGCCTGCGCCACCACCACAACGTCGCGACCATGCAGCACTCCCGGTCGTTCATGGACCAGCACCGCTCCGAGCTGCACTCGTCGAACTGGCGGATGGGCAAGGTGCTCAGGGACTCGGGCGTCAAGGTGTTCCAGATCGAGACGACCATGAACAACAACGTCTTCGGCACCGACGGCCCGCTGGCCGTGCTCCAGAAGCGCGAGTGGGAGTGGAACGCCAAGGACCGCATCTCCTTCGCCGCCATGAAGGCCGGGCTCGACCGCCTCCCCCAACGCACCCGGCGGTCGGCCTTCCAGTCGTGGCAGGCACCGCACGCCATGACCTCGGTGCAGGCCGGTGAGGTGGAGGCCGTGCACAAGGTCACGACCGAGAACGTCTACGCCCAGCACCTCGTCGGCGTCGAGGGCCAGACCGACATCCTCACGATGGGCCTGCCCTACATCAGCCCCTACAACGTCAACTCGATCCTCAACCCGATCCTGGTCGCCTGCCTCGGGCTGGGCTACTTCTTCAACCTCTACCGCGGCCGGCCGCCGGTGCGCGAGGGCGGCGTGGTGATCATGAGCCACCCCACACCGTGGGAGTTCCACCCCGTCCACCACCCCAGCTACATCGACTTCTTCGAGCAGGTGCTCTCGGAGACCACCGACCCGCTCCGGATCGAGGCCGAGTTCGAGAAGGGCTTCGCGGAGGACGAGTGGTACCGCCACCTCTACCGGACCAGCTACGCCTACCACGGCGTCCACCCCTTCTACATGTGGTACTGGTGCGCCCACGCGCTCCAGCACGTCGGCCAGGTCATCGTGGTCGGCGGCGACGTGCGGGCCGTGCGCCGTCTCGGCTTCAAGGCGGCCTCGACCCTGCAGGACGCCCTCGAGATGGCGTCCGACACGGTGGGCCCCGACGCCACGATCACCCACCTCCACAACCCGCCGATCCTCATGGCCGACGTGAGCTGAGGCATGACATGAGCGACGACCACCGATCGGCGAGCGGCCTCGGCGACTGGGCGGGACGGCGCATGCCCGTCACCGCCCGGCAGGCCACGGAGCTGGTGAAGCGGCTCCCGGTCAACCGCTCGACGGCGTCGAGCGCAGCCCGCGTCGGCGGCCGGAACCTGCGGCGAGTGCTGCCGGCCGCGCTGCGGGCCCCCACCGCTCCCGCCGGCGTCGAGCTGCCCCCGCCCGAGAACCGGGTCGGGGCCGACTACGACACCGAGTGGGCCCGCTCCTACCCCGCCCGGGCCGCCCGGGTGCTGCTGGTGGAGGGCGTCATCCGCCCGGCCATCGACCTCTTCGCCACCCCGACCGTGAAGGGGCTCGACCGCCTGGCCGACCTGGGTGAGCAACCGGTCGTGTTCGCCGCCAACCACCACAGCCACTTCGACACCCCGCTGATGCTGTCGGTCATCCCCGAGCCGTGGCGCCACCACCTCTTCATCGGCGCCGCCGCCGACTACTTCTTCGCCAACCAGGTGACGTCCACGCTCTCGGCGCTGGCCATCGGAGCCATCCCGATCGAGCGGACGAAGGTCACCCGCAACTCCGCCGACCAGGCCGCCGCCCTGATCGACGACGGCTGGAGCATGCTCATCTTCCCGGAGGGCGGACGGTCCCCCGACGGCTGGGGGCAGGCCTTCCGCGGCGGCGCCGCCTACCTGTCGATCCGCTGCGAGGTCCCGGTCGTGCCGGTCCACGTGGAGGGCACCGGCCGCATCCTGCGCAAGGGCAAGCGCGTGCCCCGCCCCTCGCCGACCACCGTCACCTTCGGCGACCCGCTGGTGCCCGGGGACGGCGAGGATTCGCGCCGCATGGCCACCCGGATCGAACAGGCCGTCGCGCAGCTGGCCGACGAGGCGGGAAGCGACTGGTGGCAGGCCCGCCGGCGGGCGGCGAGCGGCGCCACCCCCTCGCTCCAGGGGCCGACCACGGGCGCCTGGCGGCGCACGTGGGCTCTCGGCGACCGGCGCCCCGGCCGCCGACGCGCCGGGCGCACCTGGCCCGAGGTCTGACGAGGCGGGGCCGTTCGGCACGACGTTCGGATGGTCGGGAAGCCCCGATCGTCAGGCCTTTCGGGGCCACTGGTTGGCGCGCTCCCGGCGGGCGGCCAACTCGGCGGTCTCGGCCACGCGCTTCGCCCGGGTCTCGGGCTTCTTGGCCTGCACGATCCACTCGAGGATGCCCCGCTTGGCCGATCGCGGGAAGGCCTCCCACTCGTCGGCCGAGCCCGGATGCTCGACGAAAGCGGCGGCGAGATCCGACGGCACGACCAGGTCCTCGACGTCGTCGAGCTTCGACCACGACCCGTCAGCCCGGGCCGCCGCCACCACCGCTGCGCCGGCGGGGGCCATCCGGCCCTCGGCCTCCAGTCGCGCCACCCGCTCCTTGTTCGGCCGCGACCATGCCGATCCCGGCTTGCGGGACGCGTACCAGAGCATCGACCGGTCGTCGTCGAGCGTGCGGGGCACGCTGTCGACCCACCCGAAGGCCAGCGCCTCGCTGACAGCCTCGTCATAGGCCACCGCCGGTCGACCCGTGTGCTTCTTCCACGACACGAACCACGCGCCGACGCACGAGTCGTGGTTGGCGGCGAGCCATTCGCGCCACTCGGCGCGTGTCTCCGGATGGACCCGCAACGCGTCGTCGAGCTTGCCCACGCCGGGGAGGGTAGCGACGGGCGACCGGCACGAGGGTGCCGGGGACGACCCGGCGCCGCCTGCGAGACTCCCCGGCACCTGTCGCTCGCTGCTCGCTGCTCGCCGCGCCACCGCCACCCGCCACCGCCACGGAGGACCGATGTCCCGTCGCCCCGCCCCCCGCTCCATCGCCGCGGTCGCCGCGATCGCCGCGATCGCCGTCGCGCTGATCGTCGTCGGCCTCCACGGGCCGAGCCTCCCGGGCGCGCTGGCCGACGACGCCCCCGCGCCGGGCGCACCGGCCGCCGGGGATCCGTGGATCATCTCCCTCGGCGACTCCTACATCTCCGGCGAGGCCGGGCGGTGGGCCGGCAACACCTCGAGCCTCCCCGAGAGCGCCAACGACGCCCTGGGACCGACGGCCTACTTCGACAACCCGACCGACACGGGCGAGCTGATCCCCTTCTGCCACCGGTCGAAGTCGGCCGAGGTGCACATCAACCCCACCAACACCGTCAACCTCGCCTGCAGCGGGGCCGAGACCGTCACCTACACCGACAGCGACGGCCACTTCAAGCCCGGGATCGACTTCTACGACGACGGCGCCGGCAAGCAGGGCCAGGCGCGCCTGCTGCAGGAGGTGGCCTCCGGGAAGGACGTCGGGCTGGTCGTGCTCTCCATCGGCGGGAACGACTTCGACGTCTCGGGCATCGCCACGGCCTGCGTCGAGGACTTCCTGGAGTCGATCTTCTCGAACTCGTACTGCCACACCGACCCTGCGCAGCAGGCCAAGGTCGCCCCGGCGGCGGCGGCCCGGGTCGAGGATGCGATCGTCGGGGCGATCGCCAACATCCGCACGGCCATGGCCAACGCCGGCCACGGCGCGTCGGACTACACGCTGGTCGTGCAGGACTACCCGCAGCCGCTGCCCAACGGCAGCAACTTCCGCTACCCGGAGACCGACGCCCGTCAGACCACCGGGGGCTGCGGCTTCTGGAACGTCGACGCCAACTGGATGGTCAACGACGTCCTCGGCGTGGTCAACGCGACGGTCCGGGCCGCGGTCGCCCGGGCCGAGGCCGACGGCGCCATCGTCTCGTTGGAGGTGAGCCCGCTGCTCGAGCAGCGCCGGCTCTGCGAGAACGGCGTGAACCAGCTCGAGGCGGGCGGCGTGACGAGCTGGACCGCCACCGGCGCCGAGAACCTCACCGAGTGGGTCAACGAGATCTACATCGACACCGTCGACACCTCGCACTTCCAGCAGGAGTCGCTCCACCCCGACTACTGGGCGCAGCTCGCGTTGCGCAACTGCCTCCGCCAGGTCTGGAACGACGGCTCGCCGAGGGGCGGGACCTGTGTCCGTGGCGTGGGGTTGAACGCCCGCGACGAACCGAACGTCTCGCTCGAGCAATCGGCCCGCCCGACGACCCCGACGACCGGCGCCGAGCGCTACGAGGTGGTCGGCGCCACGACCGTCGAGGCCCCCGGGGTCCTCGGCAACGACCGGGGCGAGGGCCTCCTCGTCCCGGGAGCGGCGGCCATGGCCGACGGGGCCACGATGTCGGCCGAGGGTGCCGACCTGCGCATCGCGTTGCCCCCCGACGGCGTCACCGCCCGCCTCGTGGCCGGTCCCGCCCACGGCACGCTGGAGCTGCGATCCGACGGCAGCTTCACCTACGTGGCGAACCCCGGCTACGCCGGACCGGACAGCTTCACCTACGTCGCCGCCGACTACTACGGGACGAGCGCCCCCACCACCGTCGAGCTCGTCGTCACGGTCGACCCGATCCGGACCCAACCCCGCTTCACCGGATGAATCCGACGGCATGGCGATCGCCGCGATGGGTAGGGTGACCATCTCCCGACAGGGGTCGTAGGGGCAACGAAGCCTCGCCACCAACGGCGATGGAGCTCCCCGGTCAGGGCTCGACCGATCCACGACGCACTGGAGGCCCGCCATGCGCGAGCTCGATGCCTGCGGCATCGGCTTCGTCGCCGACGCCGAGGGACGCCCCTCCCGCTCGATCGTCGCCGCCGCCCTGGACGGACTGGCGAACGTCAAGCACCGGGGGGCGGTCGCCGCCGACGCCCGGACCTCCGACGGCACCGGGTTGCTCACCACGATCCCGCCCGCCGTCTTCGGCGCAGGAACCGGCGTGGCCGTCCTCTTCGTCCGCGGACCCGATCCGGCCGCGACGGTGGCCGGCCTCCTGGCCGAGGAGGGCCTCGAGCAGGTGGAGTGGCGCACCCCGCCGACCGACGACGCCGCCCTCGGCGATCTGGCCCTGCGCACCCGGCCGACCATCGTGCAGGTGGTCTTCCGTCCGACGGACGCCACCACGGTGACCCTCGCCGAGCTGGCGCCCGCCGAGGAGGGCGACCCCCACTTCACCGCCACCGACGAGGAGCTCGAGCGCCGCGCCTTCCGGCTGCGCCGTCGGATCGACGCCGCCACCGAGGGCACCTACGTCGCGTCGTGCTCGTTCCGGACCGTCGTCCACAAGGGCCTGGTCGCCGCCGACGCGCTCGCCGACTTCTACCTCGACCTCGCCGACGAGCGCTTCACCTCGCCCCTCGCCATCTTCCACCAGCGGTTCAGCACCAACACCCTGCCCACGTGGGAACGGGCCCAGCCGTTCCGGATGCTGTGCCACAACGGCGAGATCAACACCATCGACGGGAACCACAACCGGATGCGCTCCCGGCGCCGCCTCGGCACCGTGGCCGCCGGGCTCGGGCCCGAGGAGCTCTTCCGCCCGGTGCTCGACCCGAGCGGCAGCGACTCCGCCCAGCTCGACGAGGCCGCCGAGCTCCTCGTCCGCGGCGGACGCAGCGTGAGCCACGCGCTCGCCATGCTCGTGCCCGAGGCGTGGGAGGAGACCCGCGACCTCGACCCGGAGGTCCGGGGCTTCTACGAGTACCACTCCGCGCTGATGGAGCCGTGGGACGGCCCGGCGGGGGTGATCTTCACCGACGGTCGGCGGGTGGGCGCCACGCTCGACCGCAACGGCCTGCGCCCGCTGCGCTACGCGGTGTGCGAGGACGGCTTGGTGGTCTGCGCCTCGGAGATGGGGGCCGTCGACACGACCGGGCACGGCAGCGTCGACCGCGGCCGGCTCGGACCGGGCCACATGCTCGTCGTGAGCCCGCGGTTCGGCATCGTGCGCAACCACGCCGTCAAGGAGCACCTGGCCACCGCCCAGGCGCCCTACGCCGCCTGGGCCGGCGACGGGTTCCACGGCCTCGACGCCGGGGCCCCCGTGGCCGAGCCCCCGTCCGACCTGCTCGTCCGCCAGGCCGCGCACGGCTACACCAAGGAGGAGCTGGCCATGGTCCTCAAACCCATGGCCGCCGACGCCTACGAGCCGACCTTCGCCATGGGCGACGACTCGCCGCTGCCGCCGATGGCCGGCCGCGCCCGGCCCGTCGCCCACTACCTGCGACAACGCTTCGCCCAGGTCACCAACCCACCGATCGACCCGCTGCGCGAGCGGTTGGTCATGAGCCTGCGCACCCTGATCGGTCCCCGGGCCCCGCTGCTGAGCGAGGACAGCGAGGTCGCCCGCCTCCTCGTCCACGAGTCGTTCTTCGTCTACCCGTCGGCCGTCGAGACCCTCCTGCGCCGCGACGTCAACCCGTTCGTCACCGTCAGGCTCGACACCACGTTCGACACGGCGGGAGGTCCCGACGGCCTCCGGGCCGCCGTCGATCGCCTGGCCGACGAGGCCGACCGGGCCGTCGTCGACGGGGCGGCGGTGGTCGTCCTCGACGACGTCGGCATCGGCCCCGGCCGGGCCCCCGTCCCGTCGCTGCTCGCCCTCGGCGCCGTCCACCAGCGCCTGACGAGCACCCGGCGCCGCTCGGACGCCAGCCTCGTCGTCGTGGCCGACGACGCCCGCGACACGCACTCGGTCGCCGCGCTCGTGGGCTACGGCGCCGACCTCGTGTGCCCCCGCCTCGCGCTGCAGACCGTGGCCGCCGAGGCCGACGACGCCGACGACGGCGACCTCGTGAGCTCCGAGGCCCAGGAGCGGTTCCGGGCCGCCGTCGAGGCCGGCGTCCTCAAGATCCTCTCCAAGATGGGGATCTCGACCGTCGACTCCTACCGGGCCGCCCAGGTCTTCGAGGTCGTCGGGCTCGCCCCGGAGGTCGTCGACACCTGCTTCACCGGGACCGCCAACCCGGTGGGCGGGATCGGCTGGCGCGAGCTCGGCGAAGACGTCCTGCACCGGCACACCGAGGCCTGCACGCCAGACGAACCGGTCCTCGACTCGCCCGGCTACTTCCGGGTCCGCAAGGGCGGCGAGTACCACGCCCACTCCAAGGAGGTCACCGAGGCCCTGAACGTCCTCACCCTGTCGACCGAGACCCCACCGCTGTCCGAGCGCGACCCGCAGGCGGTCGACCAAGCCGCCGCCCACCTCCTCCAACGGGCCATCGCCGGCGAGAGCTACGAGCGCTACGGCGACTTCGTGCGCCTCGTCACCGAACGTCCGCCCACCGAGCTCAACGACCTGCTCGAGTGGACGGCCCTCGGCCCACCGGTCCCCCTCGACGAGGTGGAACCGGCCTCGGCGATCGTCCGGAGGTTCTCCACGGGGGCGATGTCGCACGGGTCGCTGTCGAAGGAGGCCCACGAGACCCTCGCCCAGGCCATGAACCTCATCGGCGGGAAGTCGAACTGCGGGGAGGGCGGGGAGGACCCGGCCCGGTTCCACACGCGGGGCGCGGGGCGCGACGACACGAACTCCCGGATCAAGCAGGTGGCCTCCGGGCGCTTCGGGGTGACCCCGGCGTACCTGGCGCACGCCGACGAGCTGCAGATCAAGATGGCCCAGGGCTCCAAGCCCGGCGAGGGCGGCCAGCTCCCGGGCCACAAGGTGTCCGCCGAGATCGCCCGCCTCCGCCACACCCAGCCCGGGGTCGGGCTCATCTCCCCGCCCCCCCACCACGACATCTACTCGATCGAGGACCTGGCCCAGCTCATCTACGACCTGAAGCAGGTGAACGCCGCCCAGGTGTCGGTGAAGCTGGTCTCGACCGACAACGTCGGCACGATCGCCGCAGGTGTGGTCAAGGCGCTCGCCGACGTGGTGCACATCTCCGGCGGGAACGGTGGCACCGGCGCCAGCCCGCTGTCGGCCATCAAGCACGCAGGGATGCCCTGGGAGACCGGGCTCGCCGACGCCCAACGGGCCCTGGTCGACAACGGGCTGAGGGGCCGCGTCCGCCTGCGCGTGGACGGCGGGTTCAAGACCGGTCGCCACGTCGTGCTCGCCGCGCTGCTCGGCGCCGACGAGTACAGCTTCGGCACCGCGGCGATGATCGCCGAGGGCTGCATCATGCTGCGGGCCTGCCACCGCGACACCTGCAAGCCCGGCGTGGCCACCCAACGACCCCACCTACGGGCCAACTTCACCGGGACCCCGGAGGGCGTCGCCGCCTACTTCCTGTTCGTGGCGGAGGAGGTCCGCCACCACCTCGCGGCGATCGGTGCCCGGACCCTCGACGAGGCCATCGGCCGGGTCGACCTGCTGCGCAGGCGACCGACCGGCGACCCCCGGGCCGACCGGATCGACGTGTCGTTCCTCACCCGGGCCCCCGACCACCACGACGAGCCCCGTCACTTCGTCGAGCGCGTCGCCCTCCAGGACCCGCGCGCCGACCTCGGGGACCGTCTTCTCGCCGACGCCTTCCGGGCGGTGTGGGACGGCGACGACGTGACCCTCTCCTATCGCATCACCAACCGTGACCGGTCGGTCGGCGCCGCGCTGTCGGGCGCGCTGGCGCTCGAGTTCGGGGCCCTCCCGCCCCGGGGGACGGCCCGGGTGCACCTGCGCGGCTCGGCGGGGCAGAGCCTGGGGGCGTTCCTCGCCGCCGGCGTCGAGCTGACCCTGGTCGGAGAGGCCAACGACTACGTGGGCAAGGGCATGGGCGGGGGTCGGATCGTCATCCGGGCACCCGAGGACGACGCCACCCTGCTCGACCGCCGCCACGCCGGCTCCTCGACGGTCCTCGCCGGCAACACGTGCCTGTACGGGGCGACCGGCGGCGAGCTGTTCGTCGCCGGCGCGGCCGGTGAGCGCTTCGCGGTGCGCAACTCCGGCGCCCTGGCCGTCGTCGAGGCGGTGGGCGACCACTGCGCCGAGTACATGACCGGCGGGACCGTGGTGGTCCTCGGACGCATGGGCTACAACCTGGGAGCCGGGATGACCGGGGGCCAGGTCCTCGCGTGGGACCCGGTGCCCGAGCGGGTGCTGAGCCGAGTCAACCCGGGGCTGGTCGAGGTCGTGCGGCCCGATCACGACGCCTTCGAGGAGCTCCGCCACGTCATCGAGCGCCACCTCGACCTGACCGGCTCGAGCCGCGCCGAGGAGCTGCTCGCCAGGTGGGACGACGAGGTCGAGCACCTCTGGCACATCCTCCCCCGGAACCGGGCCGAGGCCCTCGCCGACTCCGCGGCACGGCGGGTGGCCACCGCCTGATCGACGCGAGACTGCGCCGATGACGATCGCCGGCATCGCGTACACCGCTGCCGTGGTGGTCGCGACGGTGTTCGCACTCGCCGGGGTCGCCAAGCTGCGCGACCCGGAGGGCACCGCCACGGCCTTCGACGCGATGGGCCTGCCCCGGCCGAGGACGATGGCGCTGTTCGTTCCGCTGGCCGAGCTGGCGGTGGTGGCCCTGTTGCTCATCGTCCCCTCGGCGGGTGGCGTCGGGGCGCTGGTGACCCTGGCCTTCTTCACGGTGTTCCTGGCCGGACGTCTCCGGGCGGGCATGCACACGCCGTGCGCCTGCTTCGGCTCGTCGCGGCGCGACCCCTTGTCGTGGGTGGCGGTGGCCCGCAACGTCGGCCTCGCGGTGCTGGCCGCGGCGGCCCTGGGCACCGATCGCCCGATCCGCCCGACCCCGCCCGACCTGGTGGTGGTCCTGGCGCCGGTCGCCCTGTCGGTGGGGGCGCTGCACCTGGCCCGACGCCGAGGTGCCCCGCCGGCTGCACCGGCCTCCGGGCCCGGAGCGCCGACCCGGTAGCCTCACCGGCGCATGAGCGACGACCCTCGCACCGGAGCCGATGTCCCCCGGGACCCGTGGGGGAACCCCCTGCCCCCCGAGGACCGGCCTCCCGCGAACCCCGGTCCCTCCGACTACCCCCCACCCTTCCCCGGCGACCCCGCCGGCGCCCCGGGCGCCGCCCCTCCCGGCTACAACCCGGCGTGGCCCCCGAGCGCGGCCGCACCGCCGGGGGCCCCGATCCCACCGGGCGTGCCCTCCCAGGGATGGGGCCAACCCACACCGTGGGCTGCGCCGAAGAACGACGGGATGGCGGTCGGGGCCCTGGTCACCGGCATCTTCGCCGCCCTGTGCGGCATCGCCGGGATCCTCGGCATCGTCCTCGGACCGACCGCTGTCACCCTCGGCATCCTCGCCCGGCGCCGCGTGGCCCGCTCGAACGGGACGGTCAAGGGCGAGGGCCTCGCCACGGCGGCGATCGTGCTCGGCGTGATCGGTACCCTCGTCTCGCTGGTGTACGTCATCATCCTCATCAACAACCCGGACCTCATCACCGACATCCTCGACCAGCTCGACACCACCACGACCACCGTGCCGACCGACGGCACCGCCACCTGAGCCGGCCCGGCCGGCGCCCGTTCGCACCAACCGACGAGACAGCGCCCGTCTCCGACGGGCGCGGAAGGCACCGAGACATGGCCGTCGCCGCCAACACCCCGATCGAGCTCATCGAGGACGTCTACGCCTCGCTCCCCGAGCGCCTGGCCGTCGGCCGTCGCCGCCTCGGCCGCTCGCTCACCTTCGCCGAGAAGGTCCTGATCAACCACCTCCGCGACCCCGAGACGGGCGGCCTCGACCGGGGACGCAGCTACACCGACCTCGACCCCGACCGCGTGGCCATGCAGGACGCAACCGCCCAGATGGCCCTCCTGCAGTTCATGACCGCCGGGCTCCCCCGGGTCGCCGTCCCCTCGACGGTGCACTGCGACCACCTCATCCAGGCCAAGGTCGAGGGCCGCCAGGACCTCCGCGTCGCCATCGACGTCAACGCCGAGGTGTACGACTTCCTCGAGTCGGTGTCGGCCCGCTACGGGATCGGCTTCTGGAAGCCGGGCTCGGGGATCATCCACCAGGTCGTCCTCGAGCAGTACGCCTTCCCCGGCGGGATGAT
The DNA here is from genome assembly GCA_025455885.1 of Acidimicrobiales bacterium. Classification (NCBI taxonomy): domain Bacteria; kingdom Bacillati; phylum Actinomycetota; class Acidimicrobiia; order Acidimicrobiales; species Acidimicrobiales bacterium. The sequence continues at coordinate 94,594 of JALOLR010000004.1, read as the reverse complement.
GATCGGCACGGACAGCCACACCCCCAACGCCGGCGGGCTGGGCATGGTCGCCATCGGGGTCGGCGGCGCCGACGCCGTCGACGTGATGACCGGCTACCCGTTCAACGTGCGCTGGCCGAAGCTCATCGGCGTGCACCTCACCGGCGAGCTCAGCGGCTGGTCGGCACCCAAGGACGTCATCTTGAAAGTCGCCGAGATCCTCACCGTCAAGGGCGGGACCGGCGCCATCGTCGAGTACTTCGGCCCCGGTGCCGAATCCATCTCGTGCACCGGCAAGGCCACGATCTGCAACATGGGGGCCGAGATCGGCGCCACCACCTCGCTGTTCCCCTACGACGCCGCCATGGCCCGCTACCTGAAGAGCACCGGGCGCGAGGCGATCGCCGACGCCGCCGACTCGGTGGCCCACGACCTGCGGGCCGACGACGACGTGCTCGCCGACCCCCGCGCCTACTTCGACGAGGTCATAGAGATCGACCTGTCCGAGCTGCGCCCCCTCATCAACGGCCCCCACACGCCCGACCGGGCCCGACCGCTGAGCGAGCTCGGCGCCGAGGCCCGCGCCGAGGGCTGGCCGATGGAGATCTCGGCAGCGCTCGTGGGCTCGTGCACCAACTCCTCCTACGAGGACATCAGCCGCGCCGCCAGCATCGCCCGCTTCGCCGTCGACCGGGGCCTCGAGATCAAGACCCCGCTCCTCGTCACCCCGGGGTCCGAGCAGGTCCGGGCCACCATCGAGCGCGACGGGCTCCTCGCCGACCTCCAACAGCTCGGGGCGACCGTGCTGGCCAACGCCTGCGGGCCGTGCATCGGCCAGTGGTCGCGCAGCGACGTACAGGAGGGCGACACCAACGTGATCGTCAACTCCTACAACCGCAACTTCCCCAAGCGCAACGACGGCCTCGCCTCCACGTTGTCGTTCGTCACCTCGCCCGAGACCGTCATCGCCCTGGCCCTCGCCGGCCGCGTCGACTTCGACCCGGTCACCGACACGCTCACCAGCCGGACCGGCGAGCAGGTCCGCCTCGAGGTCCCCGTGGGCGAGGAGCTCCCGGCCAAGGGCTTCACCCCCGGCGAGAGCGGGTTCATCTCCCCGCCCGAGGACGGGTCCTCGGTCGAGGTGCGGGTCTCGCCGGACTCCGACCGCCTCCAGCTCCTCTCCCCGTTCGCGGCCTGGGACGGCGAGGACTTCGTCGGCCTCCCCATCCTCATGAAGGCCAAGGGCAAGTGCACCACCGACCACATCTCGGCGGCGGGCCCGTGGCTCAAGTACCGGGGCCACCTCGAGAACATCTCCGGCAACCTCTTCATCGGCGCCGTCAACGCGTTCACCGACGAGGTGGGCGCCGGCAAGGACCAGCTCGACGGCCGGACCAAGAGCTTCCCGGACATCGCCGCCCACTACCACGAGGCGGGCCAGCCGTGGATCGCCATCGGTGACGAGAACTACGGCGAGGGGTCGTCTCGCGAGCACGCCGCGATGGAGCCGCGCTTCCGGGGCGCCCGGGTCGTGTTGACCCGCAGCTTCGCCAGGATCCACGAGACGAACCTGAAGAAGCAGGGCGTGCTGCCGCTGACCTTCGCCGACCCGGCCACCTACGACCTCATCGACGAGGACGATCGGATCAACGTGCTCGGCCTCGCCGACCTGGCCCCCGACACCCCGGTGCGCTGCCAGATCGTCAAGCCCGACGGCACCACGATCGACTTCGAGGGCCTCCAGACCATGAACGACGAACAGATCGGCTGGTTCAGGGCCGGCGGCGCGCTCAACATCATCCGGCAGCGCCAGGGCGTCTGAGCGCGGACCCCGGCGGACCCCGGCGGGGCCGGTCGGCCAGGTCACGTCAGGCCGGTCGCGTCAGGTCGGGCCGCGTCGGATCAGTCCGGGGGCAGCGCCCGGAGGACCTCGTCCTCCGTGGGCTCGTGGGCCTCGCGGGCCTCGGGCGGGAGGAGGTCGACGATGGCGGCCATGATCGCCTCGGTGTCGGCCCCGGGGTCGGCGAGGCCCAACCCGACCGGCGGTCCGAGCCGGACCTGCACCGCCGGCGGGTCGAACACGTTGAGGACGTTCGGGACCCGCGCATGCCGGGGCCACACCTTCTCGGTGCCCCAGAGACCCATGGGGATCACCGGCACGGCCACCCCCTCCTCGGCCATCTCGGCGGCCAGGCGGGCGGCCCCCCACCTGCCCTTCAGCACGGGATCGAAGAAGTCGCGACCCCGGGGGATGGTGCCCTGGGGGAGGATGGCCACGATCTCCCCGGCCCGCAGGCAGGCGGCCGCCTCGAGCAGGGGCTCGTCGGAGCCGGTGCCGCGCTCCACCCGGATGCCGCCCATGGCCCGGGCGATGTCGCCCACCACCGGGGCGTCGAACACCTCTTTCTTGCCGAGGAAGCGGATCGGACGACCACGCCGGGCGGCGGCGTAGCCGACGGCGATCGGGTCGAAGAAGCTGCGGTGGTTCGAGCACAACAGCGCCGGCCCCTCGGCGGGGAGGTGCTCGACACCCTCGACGTCGATGCGCACGTAGGGCATCAGCTCCCGGCGCAGGAAGGGGAACGCAGCCGTCTGGGGTTCGATGCCGAACACCTTCGGGACGCCGGGCGGGGCGTCGAGGAACTGCACCGGCCATCGGCGCAGCACCGCCACCGCGGCCAGGCGGGGGTCGGGGTTGACCACGACGGGCCGACCGACCGCCTCGAGCAGCGGCAGGTCGTAGTAGCTGTCCGAGTAGGCCCAGCTCTCGGCGAGATCGACCTGGTTGGCCGCCGCCCAGGCCCGTACGACGGCGAGCTTGCCCTTGCCCCACACGAACTCACCGTCGAAGGTCCCGTCGTAGCGGCCGTCGGTGCCGACCCGGTAGCGGGTGGCCAGCACCCCGTCGAGGCCGAGGCGCTCGGCGAGGGGCTCCACGATGTCGAACGGGGTGGTGGTGGCGAGCAGGACCGGACGGTCGGCGGCCTGGTGCTGGGCGATCACGACCCGGGCCCAGGGTTGCACCGCCTCGGCCAGCTCCTCGGCGGCATGACGTCCGGCCTCGCGGGTGACCTCCCGGTCCCAGCCCCGCGCCGCCCGGACCGCCTGGCGGGTGAGCATCATCGACGGGCGGATCTCCCCGATCAGGTCGAACAGGCCGAAGAGCAGGCCCTCGCCGGGGATCGACCGCTCGGGCATGAGCCCGGAGCGCCGCAGCGCCGCCGAGATGACTGGGCCGCTGGCGCCGCGCAGCAGGGTGCGATCGAGATCGAAGAAGACCGCCCCGCCGCGATCCGTCACGTCCATGGCGGCACCGTACCCCCGGGCCGGACGACGCGGGTCAGCGCAGGAGGCCGAGGACGACGGCGGCGTCGTCGGGGGTGGCCACGGCCACTCCGAGCCCGGCGCACACCGCCACGGCCTCCTCGACGAGCTCGACGTTCGTCGGGGTCCGGTCGCCGGCATGGAACTCGAGTCCGAGGTGGATGTGACCACCCCGCTCGACGGCGTACTCGGCGAGGCCCGACGCCACGACGTCGCCCCCCACCACCGACACCGCCCACGGGATCGGGCAGTCGCCCAGCATGTCGAGGTACAGGTCGAGCGCCGCCCGGGTCGGCGGCAGGCCGAAGGGCGCGCCCATGAGGCCCCGGTCGGTCGACAGGTAGAACTTGAACATCGACCCCGCCGGGAGGCGACCGGCCCTCCACCAGGCCAGCGCCGCCCGCAGGAAGCCGGGCTCGAAGAGGGCCAGGCTCGGGCCGAGGCGGTGGGCACGGTTCAGCTCGAGTTGGGCCGCCACGTCCTCGAAGCTGTTGGCGTAGACGAACCCGCCGACGGGCACCCCGTCGACCGTCGCCCCGAGGTTGACCGATCCGGGATCGCAGAGGCCGACGCGGAGCACGCCGTCGCGGGCGAGCAGGTCCACGTGGGAGTAGTCGATGCGCCCGTCCCGGAAGGCCACGGTGGGGTACCAGAGCGCGTCGGGGCGCTCGGCGAGCACCGGCCGCCACGCCGCCAGGTAGCTGTCGGCGATGACGCGGGGCTCGCCGACGGGGTCGGCGTGGCTGTGCACGATCGCCGCACCGGCGGCGAAGCAGGCCAACGCGTCGACGGTGACCTCTTCAGGGGTGCGGGGGACGTGGGGGTTGACCTCCTTCGTCGTCCCGCCGTTGACGGCGACCTCGATGATGACCGGTGCACGATCCATCGTCCCACGCTAACGGGGAGCGCCGTCGGGGACCCGCGGTCAGGGGCGGCCCGCGCCCGCCACCTCCACGTCGACGACCACCACCCGGCCGGTCGGCGCCGCGCCGGGAGGGGGGCGGCCGTGGGTCTCGGCGACGCACACGAAGAGGCTGCGGCGATCGGGCCCGCCGAGCACGCACGCATAGGGCCGGGCGTGGGGGGAGGCGAGGACGTCGGTGACCTCGCCGCCGGGCAGCACCCGGAGCACCCGGGAACCGATCGGGTCGGCGACCCACACCGCGCCGCGCTCGTCGCCGCAGATCCCGTCGGGGGCCGAGAACCGCACCTCCGGATCGTCGGGCACGAGCTCTGCGAACACCGTCGGGGCGTCGAGGCTGCCGTCGGACCGACGAGCGAAGCGCAGGAGCCGGAAGCCGCCGCTCTCGGCGGCGACGAGGGTGGCCTGCCCGGGGGGGAGGACCATCCCGTTCGGCGAGCGGAGCCCGTCGCAGGCGACACGCACGCCACCGTCGGGAGCGACCGCGAAGATCTGCCCGGGCACCGAGTGGTCGGGGTGCTCGGCGAAGAGACGAGCCCCCATGTCGCCCACGTAGGCCGTGCCGTCGTCGGCGACGATCATGTCGTTCAGGGAACCCCGGGCGACCGAGGACAGGTCGGCGTGGACGCGGGTGCCCCCGCCGGACCCGACCCGCAGGAGGCGCTGGGTCTCCATCGCCACGACGAGGAGCGAGCCGTCGGGCAGCCATCCGAGTCCGGACGGCGCGTCGTCGGGGCGGCACACGACCTCGACGACGCCGTCGGCGCCGACGCGGTGCACCGCACCGCCGTGCATGTCGCTGAACCACAGCGCCCCGTCGTGCCAGCGGGGCCCCTCGGCGAAGACGAGGCCCTCGGCGACGGTGAGGGCGGCGCGCAGGTCCACGGGCCAACGGTAGACCGCAGGTCCCGAGGAGCCCGGGGTGACGGGGGCGGGCGGCGCCGGAGGTCGGAGAAAACTGACGAGACCGGCCCGGGGGGAGGGCCGGTCTCGTGGAGAGGGCGGCCCGAGGGGGGATCGGTACCTGCGCCTCAGTCGAGCGCATCTCGGAGGGGGGTCCGGACATCGCTCGGCGTTGCTGGACTCATTGTGAACGCGTGCACGAGATTCGTCCAACAGTTGATGGTGATACCTGCCATCATGGAAAGCGATGGATCTCCGCCAGCTCAACGCGGTGCTCGCCGTCGCCGAGCACGGCAGCTTCTCGGCGGCCGCCCGCTCCCTGCACACCGTCCAGTCCAACGTCTCCACCCACGTGGCCCGCCTCGAACGCGAGCTGGGGGCGGTGCTCATCGACCGCTCGACGGGCCAGGTCACCGACGAGGGAGCCGCCGTGGTCGCCCGGGCCCGCCGGATCAACGCCGAGCTCGACGCCTTGACCGCCGACGTGGCCTCCGCCCACGACCTCGTCTCCGGGCCCGGCCGGCTGGGGATGATCGGCACCACCGCCCGCTGGCTCGTGCCCCGCCTCGTCGAGACCATGGCGGCGACCTACCCCCAGGTCCAGGTGGTCGTCCACGACGCCACCACCTCCTCGCTCCTGCTGGCGCTCGGTTCCGGCGCCATCGACCTGGCCGTCCTCACGCTCCCGGTCAACGATCCCGACCTGCACTCCGAGCCGCTCTTCGACGAGGACCGCCTGCTCGTCGTCCCGCTCGGCCACCCGCTGGCCGACCGTGAGCAGGTGGCGCTGGCCGACCTCGACGGCGTCCCGCTGCTCCTCGAACCACGGGGCATGCCGTTCCGCGAGAACCTCGAGGCCCTCACCCGGGCCGCCGGGTGTCGCCTGACCGCCCAGGCCGAGGTCGACGGGACCCGCCTGATGGCCTCCCTCGCCTTCCAGGGGTTCGGGGCCGCCATCCTGCCGGCGAGCGCCAACCCGTCGTGGCTCGGGGGGAGCTGGCACCAGATCCCCGTCGTCGACCTCCCCGGGCGATCCGTCGGCCTGGCGACCCGGCGTCGCGGCCTGCTCAGCTCCCCCGCCCGGGCGCTGCGCGACACCCTGCACGCCCTCGTCGCCGACCCCGGCGACGACCAGCCCGGCATCCACCCGACCACCCGGGGCCCTTCGACGCCCCGGGGCCGCGCCCGGGCGACCTCCGGCCAGGCGGGCGACACCGAGGTAACCCGGCGCACCGACGACGGGTCGCACCGCCGATGACCATCACCCCGCCGCCGGCGCCGCCCGCCCCCTGGTCGACGGGGTCGCGCACCATCCCTCCCCTGTCCCTCCGGGCGCGGGTCCCCGGGGTCGCCCGGGCCGCGGCCGTCGGCGTCGACACCGTCCACGGTGAGCGGGCCGCCATCACCGTGGTCGTCGACGGCACCGAACGGGCCGGCGCGCTCACCGAGGCGGCGGGGTTGGTGATCGAGACGGCCGCCCGGACCGCCCTCGCCGAACGCCTCCCCCTCGTCGTCGAGCTCGCCTCGAGCGGCGCCGACGTCGACGAGGGCATCGCCGCGCTGCACGGCTGGGGCCGGGCCGCCGCGGCGCTCGTGGCGTGCAGCGGCTCCGTGCCCACCATCGCCCTCGTGAACGGACCGGCCGTCTCGGGCCCCGCGCTGCTGCTCGGCCTCGTCGACCACGTCGTCATGACCGACGACTCGTACGCGTTCGTGAGCGGACCCCACATGGTGCGCCAGTTCACGGGGGTGCCGGTGGCCGCGGCGGCGCTCGGCGGGGCGGGCGCGCACGCCCGCGCCACCGGCGTGGCCTCCCTCGTCGTCGCCGACACCGACGCCGGTCGGGCCGCGGTGGCATCGATCCTCGACTTCCTCCCCGCCCACAACGACGAGCTGCCGCCCACGATCAGCACCGACGACCCCGACGACCGTCCGGTCCCCGAAGCCGGAGCCGTCATCCCCGAGTCCGCCACCGGCTCCTACGACGTGCGCACCGTAGTCCGCGCCCTCGCCGACGACCGGGAGATCCTCGAGCTCCGTGCCGGGTGGGCTCCGAACCTCGTCACCGCCCTGGCCTCGATCGGCGGCCGCCCCGTGGGGGTCGTCGCCAACCAGCCCTGCGCCCTGGCCGGCACCCTCGACATCCCCGCTTCCCAGAAGGGAGCCCGGTTCGTCGCCTTCTGCGACGCGTTCAACATCCCGCTCGTGACCCTCGTCGACACACCCGGCTTCTACCCCGGCAAGGACCTCGAGTGGCGCGGGATGATCCGCCACGGCGCACAGATGGCCTTCGCCTACGCCCGGGCGACGGTGCCCCGCGTGAACGTCACCCTCCGCAAGAGCTACGGCGGGGCCTACATCGTCATGGACTCCAAGCGCATGGGGAACGACCTCGCCCTGGCGTGGCCGGCGGCCGAGATCGCGGTGATGGGCGCGAAGGGGGCCGTCGAGATCCTCCACCGCCGGGCCACACCCGAGGAGCGCCTCGAGATGGAGATCGCCTACGAGGAGCGCCTCCTCAACCCCTACATCGCCGCCGAGCGGGGCTTCGTCGACGCCGTCATCGACCCCGCGGACACGCGCCGCGAGCTCACCGCCGCCCTCGCGGTGCTCGAGGACAAGCGCGAACGGCTCCGTCCGAGAGCCCACGACAACACGCCTCTGTGAACAGCGCGCGGCGCTGAAGGTCCGACCGCAACGAGGCCGCGGGAGGGCCTGTAGGCTCCGCCGGGACAGGGTCGAGGCGAGTTCTCCGACGCCTCCCTGCCCAGTTCGTGTCCCCACCCAGAACTCGTGGAGCAGATGTGACCGAGAGCGTGACCATCACCGACAACCGCACCGGTGAGACGATCGAGATCCCGATCACCAACGGCGGCGTCGACGCCGCCCAATGGGCCAAGTTGGTGCCGGGCCTGTGGTTCTACGACCCCTCCTTCTCGACCACCGCCGCCGCCGAGAGCTCCATCACCGAACTCGACGGCGAAGCCGGCATCCTGCGCTACCGGGGCTACCCCATCGAGCAGCTCGCCGAGAAGTCGAGCTACCTCGAGGTCGCCTACCTGCTGCTGCACGGCGAGCTCCCCACCGAGGAGCAGTTCGCCGTCTGGCAGCACGACATCACGTACCACACGTTCATCCACGAGAACGTGCGCAAGCGCTTCATGGAGGGCTTCCACCACGACGCCCACCCCATGGGGATCATGGTGTCCACGCTGGCCGCGCTGAGCACCTTCTACCCGAACGCCAAGGACATCGGCGATCCCGAGAACCGCTACAAGCAGATCATCCGGTTGATCGCCAAGATGCCGACGATCGCCGCCGGCGCCCACCGTCACAGCGTGGGCATGCCCTTCGTCTACCCGGACAACAACCTGGACTTCTGCTCCAACTTCCTGTCGATGATGTGGAAGGTCGCCGAGCCGCACTACGAGCCCGATCCGGTGCTCTCCCACGCGCTCGACGTGCTGTTCATCCTCCACGCCGACCACGAGCAGAACTGCTCCACCACGGCGATGCGCGTGGTGGGGTCCTCCCACGCCGATCCCTACAGCGCCACCGCGGCCGCCGCTGCGGCTCTCTACGGTCCCCGCCACGGCGGTGCCAACGAGGCCGTGATCCGCATGCTCACCGAGATCGGGTCGATCGAGAACGTGGAGCCCTTCATCGCCGACGTCAAGGCCGGCAAGGGGCGCCTCCAGGGCTTCGGTCACCGGGTGTACAAGAACTACGACCCCCGGGCCAAGATCATCAAGGAGGTGGCCTACGAGGTCTTCGAGGTCACCGGCAAGAGCCCGCTGCTCGACATCGCCCTCAAGCTCGAGGAGACAGCCCTGAGCGACGACTACTTCGTGAGCCGCAAGCTCTACCCGAACGTCGACTTCTACTCCGGGCTCATCTACCAGGCGATGAGCTTCCCGATGGAGATGTTCACCGTGCTCTTCGCCATCCCTCGCGTGTCGGGGTGGCTGGCCCACTGGCAGGAGATGCTCGACCAGAACAGTCGCATCGCCCGGCCCCGCCAGCTCTACGCAGGGCCGGTCGTGCGCGACTACGTCGACCTCGGCGACCGCTGAACCCCGGCCACCCCACCCCCACCGCCGCGAACGCATGAGCCTCCCGGTCGTCCTCGTCGACGCCTTCACCGAACGTCCCTTCGGGGGGAACCCTGCCGCGGTGTGCGTGCTCGACGAGCCCCTCGCCGAGGAGTGGATGCAGGCCATCGCCGCCGAGCTGAACCAGACCGAGACCGCCTTCCTCCACCGCATCACCGACGGCGACGACGACCCCACCTGGGCGATGCGCTGGTTCACCCCGACCACCGAGGTCGAGCTGGGCGGGCACGCCTCCCTCGCCGCCGCCCACCACCTCGTGACCGATCTCGGGGTCGACGCGCCCCGGCTGCGCTTCGTCACCCTCTCGGGGGTGCTGGTGGCCCAGGTCGGCCACGACGGCTGGATCGAGATCGGCTTCCCCGCCGACCCGCCCGTCGAGACCGAGCCGCCGCCGGGCCTGCTCGCCGCGCTGGGTCACCCCGAGGTGGTGACCGTCGCCCGGGGTCGCGAGGACTGGCTCGTCGAGACCGACTCCGCCGACACCGTGCGGGCCCTGCGACCGGACCACCGGGCGCTGGCCGCGCTGAAGGACGACGACGTGCCCCACGGCGTCATCGTGACCGCCGTCGGCGAAGGCCTGTACGACATGGTCTCTCGCTACTTCGCTCCCGCCATCGGCGTCGACGAGGGCGCCGTCACGGGCTCGTCGCACACCACGCTCGGCCCGTTCTGGGCGGAGCGGTTCGCCAAGTCCGACCTCCTCGCCCGCCAGCTCTCGACCCGCGGCGGCGCGGTGCGGGTCACCGTCGTGGAGGACCGGGTGCTGCTGGCCGGGCAGGCCGTCACCGTCGTTCGCGGCGAGGTCGGCGGCGACGTGCTCGCCGAGCGGATCGCGGTCCGCCTCGTGACCGACGCCGCGGCCCGCTGATCGTCCCGTTTTCCCCGCGCCGGTCGGTGGCCGGTAGCGTCGCCGCGCGCTGAACGAGAGGACCGTGCGTGGACGCCAGCGTCATCAAGAACCTCACCGATCCGGCGGTCCTCTTCTTCTTCCTCGGCGTCTTCGTGGGCCTGATCCGGTCGAACCTCGAGATCCCGGCGCCCGTGGCGAAGTTCCTCTCGCTCTACCTGCTCATGGCGCTCGGCTTCAAGGGCGGCCAGGCCCTCGGTGACGCCGGCCTCTCGGGCGACGTGTTCAAGGTCGTGGGGGCCGCCCTCGTGCTGGCCACCGTGATCCCCGCTCTCGCCTTCCTCGCCCTGCGGCGACGGGTGAACGCGTTCGATGCCGCGGCGATCGCCGCCACGTACGGCTCGGTGAGCGCGGTCACGTTCGTCACGGCCTCGCAGTTCGTGGCCGCCCGGGGCGACGCCGCCGGCGGGTACCTCACGGTGGCCCTCGTGCTCATGGAGTCACCGGCGATCATCATGGCCGTCCTGCTCGCCACGTGGGTGCGGGGTCGCGAGGCCACGGGCACCGAGTCCGTCGGCCCCGAGCCGGCCGGATCGGTGGTGAGAGACCTCGCCGTGAAAGACGCCCGGACGATCGTCCCCGAGGCCGACCACGCCTCGGGCCACCGCGGCCCCGACGAGGGCCCCGACCCCCACGCGGGGGCGCCCCTGTCCATCAAGGAGGTGCTGCGCGAGGCGTTCACCGACGGCGCCCACCTCCTCCTGATCGGCTCGATGGTGATCGGGGTGGTCAGCGGCACCGCCGGCGGCGAGGCCATGGACCCGTTCGTGAACGGGATCTTCAAGGGGCTCCTGGCCTTCTTCCTCCTCGAGATGGGTCTGCTCGTCGCCCGCCAGCTCCGGGAGGTGCGCGACGTGGGGCCGTTCCTCATCGCCTTCGGCATCGCCATGCCCCTCGTCGGCGCAGGGCTGGCGTTCCTCATCGGCGGGGCGCTGCGCCTCGACGTCGGCGACCTCACCCTCCTCGCCGTCCTCGCGGCGAGCGGGAGCTACATCGTGGTGCCGGCGGTGATCCGCTACGCCATCCCCGAGGCCCGGCCGAGCCGCTACTTCACGTTGGCGCTCGGCGTGACGTTCCCGTTCAACATCGTGCTCGGCATCCCGCTCTACTACGCCGTCGCCGGGGTCCTCGGCACCTGAGCCACGGCGAGGCTGTGCCAGCATCGAAGCCCATGGACTTCGCCTGGCCCGACGAACTGCTCGCCCTGCGCGCCGAGGCCGAGGGCGTGGCTCGCGAGTGGGCGGGACGGACCGATCGGGGCTCGACGCCCGACCCGATGGGGACCGACTTCGCCGTCCCCGAGGACTCCTGGCTCATCGGGGCCTCGCGGGCCTTCTCCCTCGAACTGGCCCGCCGCGAGTGGATCGGGATGACCTGGCCGGTCGAGGACGGCGGTCACGGCCGCACCGCGCTCGAACGGTTCGTGGTCTACGAGGCGCTCATCGCCGGGGGCGCCCCCATCGCCACGTCCTGGTTCGCCGACCGCCAGATCGGGCCGACGCTCCTCCAGTACGGCAGCCCCGACCAACGCCGACGTTTCCTGCCCGAGATCCTCCAGGGCCGGTCGGCGTGGAGCATCGGCATGAGCGAGCCCGACGCCGGTTCCGACGTCGCCTCGATCACGACCCGCGCCGTGCGCCACGGCGACGAGTGGATCGTGGACGGCGCCAAGGTCTGGAACAGCGGGGCCGCCCACGCCGACTGGTGCTACCTCATCGCCCGCACCGACCCGACGGCTCCGCCCCACCGAGGCCTCTCGGAGTTCCTGGTCGACCTGCACGGCCCGGGCGTCGAGATCCGCCCGATCGTCGACGCCACCGGCAACGCCCACTTCTGCGAGTTGCGCTTCGACGGCGTCCGGGTGCCCGCCGAGAACCTCGTGGGCGTCGAGAACGACAGCTTCCGCCAGGTCATGCGCCAGATGGAGCACGAGCGCGGCGGCATCGACCGCCTGGTCAGCAACCGAGCGCTCTACGACGCCGTCCTCCCCCGCGCCGACACCGACGACCCGAGGGTGCGCCAACGGGTCGCCCACCTCGAGTCGATGTACCGGATCGGGCGGCTGCTGGTGCTGCGCGAGGCTCTCGGCCAGGCCCCGGCAGGGTTCTCGGCGGCCACCAAGACGATCTGCACGGAGTTCGAACAGGAGGTGGCGGGCTTCTGCGCCGCCGTCGTCGGGCCCGAGGCGCTCCTGTGGAACCGGGTCTCGCGCAACGCCTGCTACGCACCCGCCTACACGATCATGGGCGGCACCACCGAGATCCTGCGCAACATCGTCGGCGACCGCATCCTCGCCCTGCCGCGGTGACGGCGACGGCCGCGCCGCGGCGGCGATCCGGACTTCGTCAACTCAGCCGCCGGATGCCGACGTCGGGGTCGAGACGGTAGGGCGCCACCCGGATCCAGGCGTCGGTGACCACCGCACCCTGGTCACCCACGATCACCGGGTTGAGCATCACGTCGGCCAGCTCGGGCACCTGCTCGAGCACCACGGCGAACGCCACCAACAGCTCCTCGAGCGCCACGTGGGTGCGCCCGTCCTCACCCTCGCCGTCGAGCAACGCTCGCACCGGCGACGAGGCCACCACCTCGGCGGCGTCGGTGTCGGAGAGCGGCAGCACCCGCACGGGGAGATCGGCGGTGGCGAACGCCATCGACCCACCGAGCCCGACGCTGACCACCCCACCGAACGCCGCGTGCTGGTGGCCGACGACGAGCACGTCGGCGCCGGGCGACGCCATCCGCTGCACCACGGCGGGGTGCATGGCGTCACCGAGCGACGCCGCCATCCGCTCGTACGCGGCGCGCAGCGAGCCGGTGTCGCGTAGGTCGAGGGCCACCCCGCCCTCCTCGCCGCGGTGGTAGTGACCGACCCCGGTGGCCTTGAGCACCAACGGGAAGCCCATCGTGTCGGCGGCCGCGACCGCCTCGTCGACCGAGCCCACGATCACGGTCGGGCAGACGGCGATGCCGGCCGCGGCCAGCAGCATCGAGGCCTCGGCGCGACCCAGCCATCGACCGTCGGGATGGTCGACGAGCACCTCGGCGACCATCGAGCGCACGGCGTCGACGTCGAGGCCGAGGTCCTCGGCGCCGGGCACCGTCCCCTCCGGACGGGCCCGCCACTCGCCGTACTCGGCGATCCTGCCCAGCACGCCCGCCGCCTCGCTCGGGAAGCGGAACAGCGGGAGGCGGAACCCGTCGACCACCTCGATGCCCGGCTCGTTGCCCAGGAAGGTGGCCACGACGGGCTTGTCGGCCCCGGCGTTCGCCGCCGCCCGGGCCACCGCCGAGGCCACCGCGCCGTGGTCGGGGCGCACGGGCGGGGCGTAGACCACGATCACCGCATCGATGTCCGGGTCGCCCAGCGACGCCGCGACCGCGGCCTCGTAGGCATCCGGGCCCGCCTCCCAGGTCAGGTCGAGGGGGTTGGTGAGGGACGCCCCGGTCGGAACGGCGCGGCGCAGCTCCTGCGTCGCGGCCGGATCCAACGCCGGTGTGGAGAGCCCCGCGCCGAGGCAGGCGTCGGCGGCCAGCACCGCGGCACCCCGGGCGTTGCTCACGACCGCCACCCGGCGACCCGTGGCGACGGGTTGGGCCTCGAGGACCCGGGCGACGTCGAAGAGCTCCGAGGCGGTGCCCACGCGGATCACGCCGCTCTGGGCGAGCAGGGCGGCCACGGTGGCGTCCGTCGGCCAGGCCGCCGACAGCCCCTCGGGTCCCGACGAGAAGCGGGTGGGTCCGCGCAGCCCGCTCTTCACCGCCACGATCGGGGTCCGGCGGGCGAGGGACCGGGCGATGCGGGTGAACTTGCGGGGGTTGCCGAACGACTCGAGGAACAGGGCGACGACCCGTGTGTCGTCGTCGGCGGCCCAGTACTGGAGCAGGTCGTTGCCCGACACGTCGAGCTTGGCGCCGACGTCGACGAACTGGGAGATCCCCACGCCGAGGCGGTGCGCGTGGTCGAGCGCGGCGATCCCGAGCGTGCCCGACTGGGTGAGGAAGCCCACCCCGCCCGGGCGGACGGGCACCGGCGCGAAGGTGCCGTGCAGCGACAGCCCACCGGCGGTGTTGATGATCCCCATCGACTCGGGCCCCAGGACGCGCATGCCCACCGACCTGGCCCGTTCGACGATCCGCCGCTCGGTCCCCTCGGGGAGCTGGTCGAACCCGGCGCTGACCACCAGGAGCCCGCCCACCCGTTTGGTGCCGCACTCGTCGACGACGTCGAGGACGTTCGCGGCCGGCACCGCCACGATGGCGAGGTCGACCTCGTCGGGCACGGCCAGCACCGACGTGTAGGCCCGCACGCTGGCGACGTGCTCCCCGGCGGGGTTGACCGGGTAGACGGTGCCGTCGTACCCACCGGCGACGAGGGCCCGGAAGGTCTCGTGCCCGATGCCGCCACGCTCGCGTCCGGCGCCGATCACGGCGATCGACCGGGGGGCGAGCAGCCGGGCCACCGATGCCGCCTCGGCCCGCTGCTCACGGCGCGCCATCAGGTCGCGTGCATGATCGGTGGGTTCGAGGCCGAGGTGCACCTCGACGACGCCCTCCTCGAACGCGCTGGACACCTGGAACCCGACCTGGTGGAAGACCCCCAGCATCTTCCGGTTCGTGGGCAGGACCTGCGCGGTCAACCCGGCGAAGCCGTTCTCGCGGGCCGCCACGAGCAGGTACTCGAGCAGCGCGGTGGCCAGGCCGCGGCCGTGGTGCTCGTCGTCGACGATGAAGGCCACCTCGGCCTCGTTGCGGTCGTGCCAGGCGTCGTAGCTGGCGATCCCGACGATCTCGCCGGCGAGGACGGCCACCAGGCCCAGGCGCGAGACGTAGTCGACCCTGACCAGCCGCTCGAGCTCACGGGGCCCGAGACGGGGCATCGGGCTGAAGTAGCGGAAGTAGATGCTCTCCCGGGACTGGCGGGCGTGGAAGGCCGCCACCCGCTCGGCGTCGTCGGGGCGGATCGGGCGGATGTGGACCGTGCCGCCGTCGGACAGCACGGCGTCGAACTCCCATCGGGCCGGGTAGTTGGCCGGGAGCCCGGGGGCGGGATCGAGGGGCTCCGCCATGGTCGAGAGGTTAGGCCGGGTCGTCGGTACGGAGACGGCCCTACCCTGGGCCCGGGAAGGGGGCCACGATGACCGACGACGCCGACGCGCCGACCAGCACCGCGACCGATCCGGGCACCACGCTCCACCACCGCACCTGCCCGCTGTGCGAGGCCACCTGCGGGCTCGAGGTGGCGGTCCGCGGTGAGCAGGTGGTGCGCATCCGCGGCGACCGCGACAACACGTTCTCCCGGGGCTTCATCTGCCCGAAGGGCTCGGCGTTGCACCGGCTGCACACCGACCCGGACCGCCTCCGACGCCCACTGGTGCGCCACGGCGACGATGCCGCCACCGCCACGTGGGAGGAGGTGTCGTGGGACGAGGCCTTCGCAGTCGTCGCGGCCGGGCTCCGAGGGGTGATCGACACCCACGGACGCGACGCCGTGGCGATCTACCTCGGGAACCCGAGCATCCACTCGCTCGGCCCCACGATCTTCAACGGACCCCTGATCCGGGCACTCGGCACCGCGAACATCTACTCCGCGTCGACGGTCGACCAGATGCCCAAGCACGTCTCGTGCGGCTACCTGTTCGGCGACCCGCTCCTCATCCCCGTGCCCGACCTCGACCGCACCGCGCACCTCCTGATGCTCGGCGCCAACCCCTACGAGAGCAACGGCAGCCTGTGCACCGCCCCGGACTTCCCGGCCCGGATGGAGGCCATCCGCGCCCGCGGCGGGAGGGTGGTGGTCGTCGACCCCCGGCGGACCCGGACCGCCGAGCACGCCGACGAGTGGGTGCCGATCGTGCCGGGCACCGACGCGCTCCTGCTCGTCGCCATGCTCAACGCGCTCTTCGCCGACTCGCTCGTCGAGGTCGGCGACCTCGACGGCCACCTCAGCGGCATCGACGAGGTCCGGCGGGCCGTCGAACCCTTCACCCCCGAGCGGGTGGCCCCGGTCACCGGGATCCCCGCCGAGCGCATCTCCGCCATGGTCCACGCCGTGGCCACGGCCCCGTCGGCGGCCGTCTACGGGCGCATCGGCACCCACACCGTCGAGTTCGGCACGGTGGCGGCCTGGGCCGTGGACGTGCTCAACGCCCTGACCGGCAACCTCGACCGGCCCGGGGGGGCGATGTTCCCGCTGCCCGCCCACGCCGGCGGGGGTGGCAAGGGCTCCGGTCGGGGGTTCACCACCGGCCGCCACCACAGCCGGGTGAAGGGCCACCCCGAGGTCCGGCGCGAGTTCCCGGTCGCCACCCTGGCCGACGAGATCGAGACACCGGGAGAGGGCCAGGTCCGGGCCCTGGTCACGGTCGCCGGCAACCCCGCCCTCTCGGCGCCCGGCTCCGAGCGCCTCGCCAGGGCGCTGGCCGGGCTCGACTTCATGGTCAGCGTCGACCCGTACCGCAACGAGACCACCCGCCACGCCCACGTCATCCTGCCGCCGCCGTCGGCCCTCGAACGCAGCGAGTACCACCTCGCCTTCTACTCCCTGGCGGTGCGCAACCACGCCTCGTGGGCGCCCCCGCTGTTCCCGACCGACGCCCCCCAGGAGCACGAGATCCTGGGACGCCTGGCCCTGATCGCCACCGGACCCGAGGCGGGCGACGACCCCGCCGTCCTCGATGCCCTCCTCCTCGACGGGGCCCTCCGGGCGGCGATCGACCGACCGGGCTCCCCCGTCGGCGGGCGCGAGGTCGACGAGCTGCGGGCCCTGGTCACCGCCGATCCCAGCCGGACGACCGTCGATCACCTCGTCGACGTGATGATCCGCACGGGCCACGCCGGCGACTGGTTCGGCGCGGTGCCGGACGGGCTGTCGCTCGACGTGCTGGCCGCCAACCCCCACGGCGTCGACCTCGGTCCGCTCACCCCTCGCCTGCCCGCGGCGCTGCGCACGGTGTCGGGGACCGTGGAGCTGGCCCCGTCGGCGGTGCTCGCCGACCTCGAACGCCTGGAGGCCTCGCTGCACGCCGTCCCCGCGAGGAACGGGGACGATCTGGTCCTGGTCGGGCGGCGCCACCTGCGGTCGAACAACTCCTGGATGCACAACGTCGACGTGCTGGCCAAAGGAAGGTTCCGCTGCACCCTGCAGGTCCACCCCGACGACGCCGAGCGCCGGGGGCTCGTCGACGGCGCGGATGCCGTCGTGACCTCCCGCGTGGGGACCGTGACGGCCACGGTGGAGGTGACCGACGCCATCCGCCCGGGCGTGGTCAGCCTGCCGCACGGGTGGGGCCACGACCTCCCCGGTGCCCCGTTCACCGTGGCCGGAGCGCGCCCGGGCGTGAACGCCAACATCCTGACCGACCCCGAGGTGCTCGACCCGCTCTCCGGCAACGCCGTCCTCAACGGGGTGCCGGTCACCGTCGGACCGGCCTGACCCCGGTCGGTCAGGACGGGGGCGGCGTCGACGGCGGCTGGGCCTCGGCCGGCACCGACTCGACGGGTGCCGCGGGCACCTCGTCAGGCTCTCGCACGCCGTTGAGGTCGACCCCGCACCACCGTGCGGTGTACTCGTTCACGCGGTCGGACTCGGACTGCAGCGGCCGCACCTGCTCATCGAGCCGGCCCGACAGCTCTGCGATTGCCGCAGGATCGGTGAGTTCGACCTCGAGCGCCGCCCGGATCACCGGGTCGAGCGAGAGGCGCAGGGCTTCGAGGTCGTCCTCGATCACCGACGGGACCCCGGCCTCCTGGAGGCGCCCGAAGCCGTCGGAGATCCGCTGGAGGCCAGGCGCGCCCTGGGCGAGGGTGGTGGTGATGTCCCCGTCGCCCTGCATCTCGGCGACTGCGTTGCAGTAGTCGGCGCCCCGTTCGGGCGGCCGAGCCAAGGGGTCGCCCTCCCTGTCGACCCACCAGGCGGCGACCAGCGCGCCCACCGTGCCCACCACGATGACGACGACCCACACCCGTCCCCGGTCCCACCAGGGGGCGGTGCCCCTCTCCGTCCGTCCGCCCCGCTGCGTCATGTCCGCGCCAAGGCTAGGGCGATCGGGCGGGATCGCTCCGCCCGGTGCATGCATACCCCCAGGGGTAGACGGACCCAGGGGGTAGGCTGGGGACGACCCAGGAGGTTCGATGGACGCCATCACCGCAACCGTGCCGCTGCCCCTCGATCGAACGGAAGCCGCCGTCCGGGAAGCGCTCGGCGCCCAGGGCTTCGGCGTGCTGACCGAGATCGACGTCGCCGCCACGCTCAAGGCCAAGCTCGACCTCGACCGTCCGGCCCTGAAGATCCTCGGCGCCTGCAACCCGACGTTGGCGGCCCGGGCTCTCGAGATCGACCCCTCGGTCGCCCTGTTGCTGCCCTGCAACGTCACGCTGGCCGCCGTCGACGGCGGCACGCGGGTGGAGGCGGTGGACCCCACCCAACTCATGGACGACCCGGGCTTCGCCGAGCTCGCCGCCGAGGCGCACGGCCGGCTCCGAGCCGCCGTCGACACCGTGGTGGCCGAGGCCGGCCCGTGATCGAGGAGGCACCGACACCGACCGTCACCACGACCGTCCGTCCGGATCCGGGTGCCATCCGTGCCTTGCTGGGCATGGGCTCGTGCTACTGGGCGGCCGCCCTGCTCACCGCCGCGGTCGCCTACCTGGCGATCGCCGTGCCCACCGCCCTGGTCGTGACCCCCGCGTTCGGACGCTCCATCGCCCCCCGCGCAGTCGACCATGTCATCGCCGTGGCCTCCGCGCTGCTGATCGGCATGATCTGGGCCGCCCGCCGTGCGCCCGCCACCGACACCGGGACCACCGCCGAGGCCATCGAGGCCGGCGACCAGGTGGCACGACGCCGATCGCTGTTCGCCGGGCTCCTCGCCGGCCTCGCCGTCGGCTGCCCGGTGTGCAACAAGGTGGTCCTCGTCGCTCTCGGGACGAGCGGGGCGCTCAGCTGGTGGGGACCGGTGCAGCCGCTCCTCGGACTCGCCGCGATCGTGATGCTCGGCTTCGTGCTGCGCTCCCAGCTCCGCCGGGTGGGGGCCGTGAGCTGCTCCCTCCCGCAGGTGGGTCAGCCCGGCGCGTAGCCGTCGAGGATGCCGGCCAGCCCGGTCGGGTGGTGGTCGCCGAAGGCCAGCTGCTCGAGCACGCCGATGCCCTCCCGGTCGCCCATCCGCACCTTGCACAGCGTCTGGATGTGGATGCTGGCGGGGTCCTGCGGATCGAAGTCCTCGAGAGCGACCGACTCGCCGCCCACCGCGAGGGCGCCGTGGAGCGATCCGTGGGACCACGTCGGGTGCATGTAACCGATGCCGCGCATCCGGAAGGTGAAGAGACGCTCGAACTCGATGGTCCGGCGGGTCCCGTCGGTGTCGGTGAACGTCAACGACGCCGACGCCATCTCCCGGGTGCCGGGCCGCCAGTCGATCTCGTAGGCGACGTCGCTGACCTCGACCGGCTGGGGCACGTCACCCCACGTGGGGGCGTCGGGTGAGCCGAGCACCGGCACCTTCAGCGCCGACTCCATCCAGCGCGACCCGTCGGCCCGCTCGAACATGGCCAGGTGGGTGCAGACGTCGTCGAAGTGCAACGGGGCCCACAGCCAGAAGATCTGCGGCACGGCGGCGTCGAAGTTCGTCTCGGTCTGCACACCGACGCCCCGGACCCCCCACGAGCGGTCACGGACGCCGAACGTCGACTCGGCGGCGACGTCCACCGTCGTCCCGTCGACCGTGACGGTGCCCTCCCAGGTCCCCCACTGGGTGAGGCGGGTGTAGTCCATGATGAGCACGCTGTTGCGCACGATGCGCTGCTTGGGCTCCTCGACCGCCGCCGTGCGGGCCCGGAAGACCAGGTCGCAGCTCGGGCCGTGATCGTTCGGCTCGACGCGCAGCCGGATCGTGCGCAGTGGCTCGATGACCTCGAGGGTGATCGGCCCGACGTTCGTGGCCCGGTCGAAGGACATGAGGCCCGAGGCGAACACCGAGTGCTGCACGCCGTCGAGCACGATGCTGAACGCCGCGTCGACGACCCCGCGGTTCGGGTAGTGCCCCATCGCCCCGCCGAGGAAGAAGCGCCCGTCCTCGTCGAAGCCGTCGAAGAAGTACCGGTCGTAGTGGTTGGGATCGGCGCTCACCGTCTGGGCGATGGGTTCACCGGTCTGGTGGATCGGGAAGTCGTCGAACGGCGTCAGCATCGGGTCCCCTGGCTCGTGGCGGCGCGCCCGGCGTCACCGGCGCGGTCCAAGTCTGCCTCACCGACCTCGGGCGCCGCCCCCGCCGCCCCGGTCCCGGCGCCCTCCGGTCTGAGGACTCTGGTCCCTGGCGAACGGGACGGCCGGGACGGATGCTGAGGTCGGCCACACAGGCTGCACGTCCGAACGAGAGGAGCACGCGATGAAGGCCGAGGTCGGGGACAAGCTGATCATCCGGGGCCATGCCGTGGGGACCCACGAGCGGTCGGCCACCATCGTCGAGGTCCGTGGTCCCGACGGCGGGCCTCCATACCTCGTCCGTTGGGACGACGACGAGCACGACGAGCCCCAGGAGCACCTGTTCTTCCCGGGTTCCGACGCCGACGTCGAACACCACCCGGCCGCCGGCTGAGCGCCGCTCCAGGGCCGGGGCACGGTGGTGCACGTCATCCTCGCCGCGGAAGGCGGCTACCAGGCCTTCACCCTCGAGGCCCGGGACTGGTTCTGGCTGACCTTCGCGGTGGCCACCTCGGTCATCGCGCTGGCTGTCGGCCTCGTGCTCATGAGGGGCGTGCTGGTCGCCGAGCAGGGCACGGCCACGATGCGGGAGGTCGCCGCGGCCATCCAGGAGGGCGCCGCGGCCTACCTGCGCCGACAGTTCCGCACGATCGCGGTGATCCTCGTCCCCGTCGCGGCCATCGTCTTCGTGACGTCCACGGAGATCACCGAGCCGGCCGCCGCCGGGGGCGACGTGGTGCTCACGTTCGCCCAGTCGGGGCTCATGCGGACGCTGGCCTTCGTCGCCGGGTGCGTGCTGTCGGGGCTCACCGGGTTCATCGGGATGAGCCTCGCCGTCCGGGGGAACGTGCGCACCGCCGCCGCCGCCCGGTCGGGGTCCATGCCGGCCGCCCTCCGGGTGGCCTTTCGCACCGGGGCCATCACCGGCATGTTCACCGTGGGTCTGGGCCTGCTCGGGGCCACCACCATCATCATGGTCTTCCAGAACACGAGCTCGGCCATCCTCGTGGGCTTCGGTTTCGGCGGGTCGCTGCTGGCGCTCTTCCTCCGGGTCGGCGGCGGCATCTTCACCAAGGCCGCCGACGTGGGCGCCGACCTCGTGGGCAAGATCGAGGTGGGCATCCCCGAGGACGACGCCCGCAACCCGGCGACCATCGCCGACAACGTCGGCGACAACGTCGGCGACTGCGCGGGCATGGCCTCGGACCTGTTCGAGAGCTACGAGGTGACCCTCGTCGCGTCCATCATCCTCGGCGTCAGCGCCTTCCAGTCCATCTACCCGGACGACCCCGCGAAGTGGGCGATCGGGCTGGTCTTCCCCGTCGCCGCCCGGGCCGTCGGCGTGCTGGCGTCCATCGCCGGGGTGTACACGGTCCGCGCCACCGACCGCGACACCTCGGCGATGGCGCCCATCAACCGCGGGTTCCGCACCGCCAGCGTCCTCACGGTGGTCGGGATCGGCGCCGTCGTGGTCGCCTACGTCGGCAACGAGCCGGGGACGCTGAGCGCACCGGGGTGGCGGATGCTCGGCGCAGTGGTCATCGGGCTGGTCCTCGCCCAGGTGGTGAGCCACATCGCCGAGTACTTCACCTCGACGATGCACACCCCCGTCCGCGAGATCGCCGAGGCGGCCCGGACCGGACCGGCGACGACGGTCCTGGCCGGCACCAGCTCCGGTCTCGAGTCCTCCGTCTGGGCGATCGTGGCGATCGCCGCGGCCATCGGCACCGCGGCGATCCTCGGGGGCGGCGACGTCCGGTTCGGCTTCTACCTGGTCGCCCTCACCGGCATGGGCATGCTCGCCACCACCGGCATGGTGGTGTCCGAGGACTCCTTCGGCCCGGTCGCCGACAACGCGGCCGGGATCGCCGAGATGTCAGGGGAGCTCGACGGCAAGGCCGAACAGGTGATGGTCGGCCTCGACGCCGTCGGCAACACCACGAAGGCGGTGACCAAGGGGTTCGCCATCGGTTCGGCGGTCATCGCCGCCGTCGCCCTGTTCGCGTCGTTCGTCGAGACCGTCGCCGTCGAACGCTTCGGGGAGGCCGCCCTCGACCAGCTCGAGGCGTCGGGCCAGACGGTCTTCGACGCCCTCCCGATCAACGTCGCCCGACCGGGCGCGTTCGTCGGCCTGCTCATCGGCGGCTCGGTCGCCTTCCTCTTCTCGGCACTGGCCATCCGGGCGGTGGGCCGCACGGCCGCCGTGGTGATCGAAGAGGTCCGGCGGCAGTTCCGCGAGAAGCCCGGGATCATGGACTTCACCGAACGGCCCGACTACGGGCCGGTCATCGACCTCTGCACGACGGCGTCGCTGCGCGAGCTCGCCACCCCTGCGCTGCTCGCCGTGCTGACGCCCGTGATCATCGGGTTCGGCATCGACTCCGTCGCACTGGGGGCGTTCCTCGCCGCGGTGATCCTCACCGGGCAGCTCATGGCGAACTACCTCTCCAACGCCGGGGGGGCGTGGGACAACGCGAAGAAGTACATCGAGGCGGGCCACGAGGGCGGCAAGGGCTCCGACGCCCACAAGGCCGCCGTGATCGGCGACACGGTGGGCGACCCCTTCAAGGACACCGCCGGACCGGCGCTCAACCCGCTGATCAAGGTGATGAACCTCGTCTCCCTGCTGCTCCTCCCGGCCATCATCAGCCTCGAGGACAGCAACTGGCGCTTCGCCGTGGCCGGCCTCGCCCTCGTCGTCCTGATCGGCGCGATCGTGTTCGCCAAGCGGGGCGCCGGGCCCGTGTCCCGCGGTGCGCCCGCAGGAGGAACGACCGGAGCGCCGACCGGCGACACGGGTGAACCGGTCCCGCCGCCCGCATCCCTTTGACGTCCCGCCGGTCGCCGAGGGGACCCCTGGGAGTTTCGCGGAGTGGACCCGACTGGACTCGAACCAGCGACCTCTTCCGTGTCGAGGAAGCGCTCTAGCCAACTGAGCTACGGGTCCGCGTGCCGATCGAGACCGGCCAGCGCTGGCACCCTAGCAGCGGCGGTGGACGGAGCCGCGACCCCGGCCGGACCCCCGACGACGGCCCCGAGCGGCCGCCCGGACGCGATCGCCCGATAGAACGGGCGGCATGGACCACCGCCAGCTCGCCCGCTCCCTGGCCGCCCTGCGCACCGTGATCGGCGTCGCCCTCCTCGTCGCCCCGGGCACCACCGGCGGGCTGTGGCTCGGGAGCCGACCGCTCGACCGCCGGGCCCGGCTGCTGGTCCGCGGCCTCGGGGCGCGCGACCTCGCCCTCGGGATCGGCACGCTACGGGCCCTCGACGAGGGGGCGCCGGTGCGCCCCTGGGTGACCATGTCGATGGTCGGCGACGTCGCCGACGTGGTCGCCGCCACCGGAGCGGCGCGAACGCTCGGCGCGGCCCGGACCGCCCTCACGGTCGCCGCCGCCGGAGGGGGCGCGGCGCTCGGTGCGGTGGCCGCCAGCGGTATCGACTGAGACCGGGTACGCCCCCGGGCCGGGCTAGGGGCTGGCCGTCGTGGTGGTCGGCGGCACCGTCGTCGTCGTGGTCGGGGCGGCGGTCGTGGTGGTCTGGGGTGGTGCCGTAGTGGTGGTCTGGGGCGGCCGGGTGGTCGTCGGCGGTCGGGTGGTCGACGTCGTGCTCGTCGACGTGGTGCTCGTCGAGGTGGTCGTCGTGGTGCCCGGCGAGTCGTCGGAGCCGATGGCGATGCCGGCGGCGACGGCGATGGCGGCCACCACCACGAACCCGAGGATGGCGACGACGATCCACAACGCCTTGTTGCTGCCCCCGGAGGGCGGCGGTGCGCCGGCGGCACCGTCAGGCGGGCCCGCAGGGGGCGGGGCGCCCGGGGGAGTCGCCCCCGGCGGGACGGGGGGCATGGCCTGGGTCGGCGGGACGGCGTCGACCGGTTCGGTGGGCGGGACGGCGTCGACCGGTTCGGTGGGCGGGACGGCGTCGACGGGGACGGTGGCGTCGGGGTCACCGGCGGGCCCGGTCGGGGCGACGCCCGGGTCCTGGTCACCGGGGCCGGACGGCGGCATGGTCGACATGTGCATCCCTCTCCGCACGGGGCGGGGCCCGTGCTCGTTCCGGCACGAGGGTAGGACGTCGGTCGCGCCGGGGAACGGACCCCGGGGGGGCGACCGACGCCGTGAGGGCCTGACCCGGTCGACCCGGATCAGGCCCTCCTGGAGGCGGCGGCCGGAATCGAACCGGCGTACAGGGCTTTGCAGGCCCTTGCCTCAGCCACTCGGCCACGCCGCCCGGCCGGACCACGATAGCGCCCTCCACACGGGCCCCCGGGGGGCCGGTCAGTCGAACCGGCGAGGGTGCAGGTGCTCGGCGATCTCGGGGTCCGGGAAGAGGTGGGCCGGGGAGAGCTCATCGCCCGGCACGGGGTGAGCGGCGACGGACAGCCCGCCCGTCGGTCCCTCCACCCCGCCGTCAGGGGCGTCGGCGGGGTCGGCCGGCCCGATCGGCGGCACCGCCCAGGCCTCGGCCACGCCGCCGAGCGCGGTGAGCGTGGCGATCCCCTCCCGGATCATGGCGGTGTCGGTGTCGGCGCGCAGCTCCTGGTCGACAGCCACGAGCTCGAACTGCAGCGCTCCCTCCTCGGCCCCCGACATCGAGCTGCGCACGGTGCCGAAGGACGCGAGACGGGCCCACCGCAACGGCGGCGTGATGCCGTCGGGCAGCGCCGGCACGTTGAGGTTCAGGGCGCTGCGGGGCGGCGCCTCGAGGAGCCGGCGGGTCACCTCGGCGGCGAGGCGGGCGGCGGTGGCCCACTCGTAGTCGTCGTCCTCGTGCTCGGCGAGGCTGACGGCGAGACCCCGGTAGCCGAAGTTCTGGGCGGTGAGGGCGGCGCCGACGGTGCCCGAGTGCAGAATCGCCCGACCGGTGTTCGCCCCCGCGTTGATGCCGGAGACCACCGCGTCGTAGGGCTCGTCACCGAAGCCGCCGAGCACCGCGGCGAGCACGCACATCGCCGGAGGCCCGGGCAGTGCCCAGGCCTCGACCCCGGGAGCCCCCGGGAGCTCGGCACGCTGCACCGGGAGGTCCTCACGGAGGTTGACCCTCCCGAGCGACGCCGAGGTGCCACTGGCGTCATAGTCGGGAGCGACGACCACCACGTCGTGGCCGTCATCGGACAGCGAGCGGGCCAGGGCGTGCATGCCCGGGCCGTGGATGCCGTCGTCGTTGGTCACCAGCAGGCGGGCCATGCGGCGACCCTACCGGGCGAGGTGACCCCCCGACGACGGCACCCGTCGGCGCTTCGGCCGGCGTCAGGCGGGCCGGACCGAGGCCGATCCGGACGTGGCGAAGCCCGACGGCGCAGTGGTCGCGGGAGCGTCCTCGTCGGCCTCGCCGTCGCCGTGCATGCCGCCCCGGCCGCCGTGTCCGCCCCGGCCGTCCGGGCCGTCCGGGCCGTCCGGGCCGAGGGGCAGGGTGCCGTCGACCAGTTCGGTCACCTTGGCGGTGAGCTCGGCGGTGCGGGCGTCGGCCTCCTCCTGGGTGAGGTCGCCCTCGGCGACCTCCTCGGCGAGGTGGGCCTCGGCGTCGGCCACCATGGCCTCGATGACGACCTGCACGTCCACGCCCCGGGCGGCGGCGAGGTCGGCGATCGACTGGCCGTCGCGGAGCGCGGTCACGAGCTCCTCCTGGCTGACGCCCAGGGCGGTGGCGGCGGCATCGAGACCGAGGCGGGGACCGCCCCGGCCCATGCCGTCGTGGCCATGGCCCCCACCCCTCGGACCGGCGGCCTCGAGCGCGGCGACGACGGCGTCGGCCTGGTCCTGGGTCAGGGTGCCGTCGGCCACCAGCGGGGCGAGGACGTCGGCGAGGTGCGAGGTGCGCGCCCCGTCCTGATCGGCCGGGGTCGTGGTGGTGGTGTCCTCGGACTGGGCCGACGAGATGGCCGGCAGGGCGACGGCCAGGCCGGCTCCTCCGGCGACCAGGGCGGCGGACAGGCCGAGCACGGCGATCTTGGTACGCACGGTGTCTCCTCGTGTCGAACGCGGGGAGGCGGTCTCCCTCGGCATCGACCACGCTGGCCGGGCCGGTAAGGGCCGGGGAGGGCGAAGGTGAGGATCCGGTGAGAATCCCGGGCGCCGGCGACCGGGGCGAAACCGTCAGGTCAGGACGATCTTGCCCAACTTGCCGCCCGCGGCGAAGCGCTCGTAGGCGGCTTCGGCGTCGGCCATCGGGAACGTGGCCGCCACCGGCACCGACAACCGCCCGGCGGCGACGAGGGGCAGCACGTGGGCCTCGACCCGCCGGGCGGCGTCGGCCTTGTCCTCGAGCGAGCGGGCCCGCAGGGTGGAACCGTGGATCCGGCCCCGGCGCTGCATCAGCTCGGCGAGGTTCACCTCCGCCCGGGCGCCTGCGCCGATGCCGATGACGGCGATCCGCCCACCGGTGTTCAGGGCTCGGAGGTCGTCGGGGAGGTTGGGGGCGCCCACGAGCTCGAGCACCACGTCGAAGGGCCCATGGTCGACGACGTCCTCGGGGGCGATCGCCGTCGCTCCGTAGGCTGCGACCGCGTCGCGCAGCTCCGGGTTCCGCACCGTGGCGATCACCTGCGCGCCCGCCGCGACGGCGAGCTGCACCCCGGCCAGGCCCACTCCTCCTGCGGCGCCGTGGACGCAGACCCGCTCGCCCATGCCCAGCCCGCACTGCGTGAACAGGGCGTCGTGGGCGGTGGTGAACACCTCGGCGAACCCACCGGCAGCGGGCCAGTCCAGGGCATCGGGCACCCGGAGCAGGTGACGTTCGTGCACCGTCACCAGCTCGGCCTGACCACCGCCGGCGACAACCGCCATGACGCGGTCGCCCGGCTGGAAGGACCCGACCCCGGGGCCGACGGCCTGGACCTCCCCGGCCGCCTCGAGGCCGGGGACGTCGGCCGGGGTTCCCGGCGGGGGTGGGTAGAGCCCGGCCACCTGGAGCCGGTCGGCGCCGTTGAGCCCGGCACCTCGCACCCGCACCAGCACCTCGCCGGCACCGGGAACGGGGTCGGGGTGCTCACGCCACTCGAGGCGCCCGTCGACGATCGTGACTGCGTGCATCCGTCGATGCTGGCACAGCGCGCTCGCTCCCCGGCCGGCGGACCGCGGCGGGGGGGCCTCCGCCGCCCGTGTCAGCCGAGGAGGCCGACCAGGGCCTTGGCCGCCGTGTAGACCGCCACGGCGACGAGCAACGCCGCGAACCACCGCAGCGACTTCTTCGGGTCGAGGCGCCCGGCCAGGCGACCGCCGACGAGGACGCCGGCGACGGCGCTGATGGTGAACGGGATCGTGACCGCCCAGTCGATCGTGGTGGTCGCCAGGCGCGAGGCCAGGGCGACGGCGCTGTTGATGGCGATGACGAGCAACGACGTACCGATGGCCACCGGCATGCTGAGCCCCAACAGGAGGGTGAGGGCGGGCACGATCACGAACCCGCCGCCCACACCGAAGAGCCCGGTGAGGAATCCGACACCGGTGCCGGCGGCGACGATGGCGAAGGCCCGCTCCACCTGGACGCGTCGCTCGACCACCACCGCCGTGCCCGCCGACGGCGCGGCACCGCTCCCCGACGGACCGGCGCCGATGGCCAGGGCGGCCTCCTCGCCGACCTTCGTGCAGGTGGGACACCCCGTCACCATCCGCCAGGCGGCGACGAGGATGAGCACCGAGAAGCCGAGCAGCAGGGCGTCGGGGTCCATGCGCTTGTTGAGCGCCGATCCGAGCAGGGATCCGGGCACGCCGGCGAGCCCGAAGGCCACACCGAGGCCCACCCGGACCCGCCCTCCCCGCCAGTGCGGGGCGATGCCCACCAGGCTGGCCACGCCGACCAGCACGAGGCTGGTGGCGGTGGCCTCCTGGGGGTTCTGGCCGGCGGCGAAGACCAGGGCGGGGACGGCCAGGATGGACCCACCACCGCCGAGGGTGCCGAGGGAGAGCCCGATCAGGAACCCGAGCGGGGAGACGGCGATGGCCCGCCAGTTCACCTCAGTGGACCACGGGGAGGCCGGCGTCGTTCCAGGCGATCATGCCCCCGGTCACGTTGAAGGCCTCGACGCCGGCGTGGACCAGGGCCTCGGTCACCCGGCCGGAACGGTTGCCACTGCGACAGATGCAGTAGACGGGACGACCGGCGGGCACGTCCTCGAGCGAGATGCGGCTCATGGGGACGTGCACGGCGTCGGGGGCGTGACCGGCGGCCCACTCGTCGTCCTCGCGGACGTCGAGCAGCACCGACGAGGGATCACGACCGCTGGCCTCGGCCACCGTCACGCTGGGGATCGGCTCGGCGGCGGCGCTCATCGGGCCAGCGCTCCCTGGTCGATGCCGAAGCCACCGGCGGCCCATGCGTCGAACCCGCCCTGGAGGTCGGCGACCCGCTCGAACCCGAGCGAGCGCAGCAGCGAGGCGCCGATCGAGGAGCGGTAGCCGCCGGCGCAGTAGACGACCACCGGGGCGGCGGTGTCGAGCTCGCCGTGCCGGTCGAGGAGCTGGGCCAACGGGATGTGGACGGCTCCGGGCACGAGACCCACCTCGAGCTCGCCGGGGCCACGTATGTCGACGATCTGCAGGTCGGGGTCGTCGACGCGCCAGGCGTCGAGGTCGACGGCGCTCACCCGGTGGGCCCGCTCGGCGAACTCCGGGTGGTCGGCGAGGACCCGCTCGACGTCGACGACGGCCCCACGCACCCGGTCGAACCCGATGCGGGCCAGGCGCACGCGGGCCTCGGTGTCCCGGCCGTCGTCGGTGAGCACCACGATGGGCTGACCGGGGCGCACGACGTCGCCGGCGTACTCGGCGAAGCGCCCGTCGAGACCGACGTTGACCGACCCGGCGACGTGACCGGAGGCGAACGCCTCGGGCGTGCGCCCGTCGATGAGCACCGCGTCCTCCCGGCGGCACCGCTCGAGGTCCGCGAGGTCGAGGCGAGGCGGGGCCTCGCGGTCGTCGAAGAGGTCGCGCTGGCGGCGGTTCGAGTCGGCGGTGAACGCGAAGTAGAGCGGCGCCACGGACTGGCCCTCGGTGACCGCGGCGACGAACTCGTCCTCGGTCATGGGGCGCAGGGCGTAGTTCGTGAGGCGCTGCTCGCCGATCGTCGAGGAGACGGCCTCCGACATCGACTTCCCGCACGCCGACCCTGCGCCGTGCGCGGGGAAGACGCGAGTCTCGTCGGGGAGGGTCAGCAGCTGGTCGTGCAACGACCGGTAGAGGCGACGGGCGAGGTCGTCGGCCGTCCAGCCGACCGAGGTCAACAGATCGGGTCGGCCGACGTCGCCGACGAACAGCGTGTCGCCGGTGAGCACGGCCCACGGGTCCTCGTCCCCGGCCCGTTCGTACACCACGATCGAGATCGACTCGGGGGTGTGGCCGGGGGTGTGGCGCGCCTCGAGCACGACGTCGCCGAGCTCGATGCGCTCGCGATCGGAGAGGCGTCGGATCGGGAAGTCGGCGCGGGCCTCGCTCCCGTAGGCGATGGCCGCCCCGGTGGCCTCGGCCAGCTCGAGGTGCCCCGAGAGGAAGTCGGCGTGGAAGTGCGTCTCGAGGATCAGCTCGATCGTCAGGCCGTGGGCCTCGGCGTCGGCCAGGTAGCCGGAGACGTCCCGCTGGGGGTCGACCACGACCGCCCGGCCGGTGCGCTCGTCACCGATCATGTAGCTGAACAACGACAGGCACGGGAGCTCGTATTGACGGAAGTACACCGGTCACCTCGCTTCGCCCCGGTACCCCCGGGGGTATCTATATCGTACGTCGGGAACCGCCATCCGGCAACCAGGGCGTTCAGCGCGCCGGCGGCGCGAAGCGGATGTCGAGCGACCGCAGATGGGTGTGCAGCCCCGCGTCCTGGATCGGCACGATGATCGCCGGCGACCCGGACTCGTTGTGGTGGGCGTGCCACAACCCCGGGGGGGTGACGAACGCCCCGTGCGGCTCCCAGTCGACCCGGACGGGGTCGACGATCTCGCCGTGCTCGTCGATCGTGCGACCCACCAGCGAGTAGCACCCCGGGCGGCACTCCGCGACGAGGTCGAGCGCCACGGACTGGTGGCGGTGCGGGCGCTGCACCGCCCCCGCCGGCAGGAGGCCGTACATCGCCCAGAGGACCGGGGTGACGGTCTGGGTGAGATGGTTGGGTGCCGTGTTCAGCAGCACGGCGAGGCGGTTGCGGTCCGCGGCGCGAGGGGCGGCGACCACCCGGTCGAGCTCGGCGCGCACGTCGGCGGCGGGGAACCGGGTGGTGGCGAAGCGGGGCTGCGAGGGCACCGCCCCGAGATGGCGCAGCAGCGGCTCGTCGGTCACCCGGTAGATCAGCGCGTCGGCGGTGGCCCGGTGGTCCACCGGACCGACGGCGGGGAACACGACGAAGTCGCCCGCCGCCCACGGGACCGTGCCGGCGGCGGACGTCGAGGTGCCCTCGCCGACGAGCACGTGGTGCAGCGTGGAGGTGGCCACCGGATCGGTCACGACCTCGTCGCCCGCGGCGACGCGCACGAAGGAGGCCAGCAGCGCCGGGGAGGTGGCGGGCCCGTCGACGATGCCCAACGCCTCGGCGTTGTCGAACGGGATCACGCCGGTGCGAAGGTCCGAGTGGGCGACGGCCGGGAACCGGGCCAGGGGGACCGCCGGGATGTGGCCGGATCCGACCGGGTTGGCGGCCCGGGAGTACTCGAAGTACCGGGCGTCGCCGGTCCAGTCCTCGACGGCCTCACCCACCGCCAACTGCGGTTCCATGGTGGCCAGTCTGGCCCACCGGCACCGCCGGGAGGAGGGTGAGCGTCGCGCCGGGGGTGGCCACGGCCGGCACCAGGGCCCGGCCGGCGGGGTGACGGCTGCGGTCGAACCGGTACCGGCGGTGCCACCGGCGCCAGCCCAGGTAGGCGGCCGACCCCGTGGCGATGGGGAGGGCGTAGGTCAGCCCGCGGTAGACGAGGATCCCGCCGAGCGCCGAGGCGGGATCGGCCCCGGCGGCCACGAGGCCCGCGCCGAGGGCCCCCTCGACGACCCCCACCCCACCCGGCGTCGGCGAGAACCCGGCGGCCAGGCGGGCCAGCAGGTAGACGCGCACGATGTCGAACGTCGACGGGGCGTCGGGCCCGCCCACGGCCTGCACCCCGAGGACGACGATCGCCGCACCCCCGGTGGTCACCACCGCGGCGGCCCCGAGGAGGCGCACCATGCGGGCCGAGACGATCCACGCCGCGCCGGTGCGCAGCCCGGCTGCGAAGGGGGCCACCTCCACGGTCCGCAGGGCGGGGATGCGCCGTCCACCCCGATCGACGACGCCCTGGGCCATGCGCACGGCGCGACGACTCAGCCGGGTGTCACGGGAGAGCACGAGCCACACGGCGGCGCTGGCGCCCACGGCGAGCGCCGCCGAGCCGAGCACGGCGACGTCGAACCCGCTGCCCGCCCCGACGGCGACGCTCGCGCCGAGCACCGCGACGACGAGCAGCCAGCGGGCCACCGACATGGCCTCACCGACGGCGAGCAGGCACACGGCCATCTCGTCGGGCCCGTGCCGGAACGACCGGCCGATGCGGTAGCGGAGCATCCCGCTCAACACCCCCCCACCGGGCACCGAGTTGCCGACGGCCGACCCGACCTGGTCGAGCACCACCCCTCTGGTCAGCGTGGAGCCGGCGAGCGACCACCGGTAGAGCAGGCCTCGGGCGACCACGACGACTGCCCAGCACGCGAGGATCGCCACGACCGTGTGCGGCGGCAACGACGCGAGTGCGGTGACGGCATCGGCCAGCGTGCCCCGCAGCCGGAACGCCGCGGCGAGCATCGCCGCCACCACCGCGGCGGACAGCACACGAGTGGCCCACAACACCCTGGCCCGACCTCCCGGCATGACCGCCGTCACAGCGATCGGCCGACCGGAGGGGAGAGCAGTGCCCTCTGGCGGTGCAGAGGGAACCACGAGGCCCACGTGTGGCGAAGGTACCCAGCTCGTGCGGGGGCCGAGACACCGGGAGGCGAGATTTCGCCGACGGATCGCCGTGCGTTCGCCCGTGGTTCGCGGAGCCGTCGCTCCCCGGCCACACGGAGGCCGGAGGGCCGGTAGAAACGGGGAGTGACCCCGCACCTCTCGCTACCCGAGCGCGTCGGGAGCCACGGACGGCGCGTCGCCATCGTCGACCCCGACGGCCCCGTGACCTACGCGGACCTCGACCGGGGCGCGCGGGCGCTGGCCGTCACGCTGCGCGACGCCGGCCCGGACCTCGACGGGCGGCGGGTCGCGTTGCTGTGCCGCCCCGGACGGGACTTCGTCACCGCCCTGCTCGCCGGCTGGTGGGCCGGGGGCATGGTGGTGCCCCTCCATCCGGCGCACCCCGACACCGAGCTGGGATGGATCCTCGACGACGCCGACGCCTCGATCGTCGTGTGCTCGGCCGAGCTCACCGACCGGGCCCGCGGGTTGGCCGGGGAGGGGCGGCGCCTGGTCACGGTGACCGAGCACGCCGCCGACGCCGCTGCCGCCGGCACGCTCGCCGCCCCCCGCCCGGAGCACCCCGCGCTGATGGTCCACACCAGCGGCACGACGGGCCGACCGAAGGGGGCCGTGCACACCCACGGATCGATCGCCGCCCAGATCGAGGGCATGGTCGAGGCGTGGGGGTGGGAGCCCGACGACCGGATCGTGCTGGTCCTCCCGCTGCACCACGTGCACGGCCTGGTGAACGTCACGCTCTGCCCCCTCTGGGTGGGGGCCACCTGCGAGGCCCCGGGGGCGTTCGACGCCGTCGACACCTGGGACCGGCTGGCGTCGGGCGAGGTGAGCGTGTTCATGGCCGTCCCGACGATCTACCGCCGCCTCGTCGCGGCCTGGGACGTGGCCGCTCCTGGGGTACGGGCCCGTTGGTCGGCCGGCGCCGCAGGTCTGCGGTTGATGGTCTCGGGTTCGGCGGCGCTGCCCGTCTCGCTCCTGGAGCGCTGGCGGGAGATCGCCGGCCACGTGCTGCTCGAGCGTTACGGCATGACCGAGGTCGGCATGGCGCTCGGCAACACCCTCGACCGGCGGGTGGCGGGGCACGTGGGCGTGCCCTTCCCCGGGGTCGAGGTGCGGGTGGTGGGAGAGGACGGCCTCGACGTCGACGACGGATCCCCCGGGGAGCTGCTGCTCCGCGGTCCCCAGCTCTTCGCCGGCTACTGGAACCGCCCGGAGGCCACCACGGAGGCCTTCACCGACGGGTGGTTCCGCACCGGTGACGTCGCGGTGCTCACGCCCGAGGGGTACCGGCTCCTCGGCCGAGCCTCGGTCGACATCCTGAAGACCGGCGGCGAGAAGGTCTCGGCCCTCGAGATCGAGGAGGTGTACCGCACCCACCCCGCCGTCGCCGACTGTGCCGTGGTCGGCCTCGACGACGACGAGTGGGGCCAGCGCGTCGCCATCGCGATCGTGCCCGCGCCGGGGGCCGCACGGGGGGCCGCACGGGGGGCCGCACCGGATCCCGAGGAGCTGCGGAGATGGGGCAAGGAGCGTCTTGCCGCCGCCAAGGTCCCCACCCGCTGGCTCGTCCTCGACGACCTTCCCCGCAATGCCATGGGGAAGGTCACGAAGGCCGACGTCGCCGCCCTCTTCTGACGCGGCGCGACCCGGTCACGGCGCGACCCGGTCACGGCGAGCCCATGCGCGGCGCGGAACAGGGGGTTGCCTACTGTTTCCCCACCCCGTCGCCGCCCTACGCCAAGGAATGCCATGCCACTCGTCTCGGACAAGGACATCGTCCGCATGCGCGAGCAGCTGTTCTTCGAGGGCGAGGCGACGGGCCGGAAGCTGAGCCGCTTCTGGCTGCTCCTGACCCTCTCGGCGGTGATCGCCGCCGCCGGGGTGGTCGGCGACTCCACGGCCACCGTCATCGGGGCGATGATCGTCGCGCCGCTCATGACCCCCATCCTCGGGATCCTCCTCGCCGTGGTCCTCGCCGACCGCGACAACCTCCTTCGATCCCTCGGCCTGGTGGCCGCCGGAGCCGCAGCCGTGGTCGCCATCGCCTACATCGTGGGGATGATCATCCAGGAGCCGATCCTGGCTGCCACGAACAGCCAGGTCAGCGCTCGGGTCACGCCGAGGCTCATCGATCTGCTGGCCGCGCTCGCCACCGGTGCAGTGGGTTCGGTGGCCCTGGCGCGCGAAGACATCTCCGACACCCTCCCCGGTGTGGCCATCGCCATCTCGCTGGTCCCCCCCCTCGCCGTCGTCGGCCTCACGCTCGAGTCGAACGCACCCGATCAGGCGTTCGGGGCGCTGCTGTTGTTCGTCACGAACGTGAGCGCCATCCTCGCCTCCGGGCTGGTGGTGATGGGCGTCTACCGGGTGAGCCAGCGCGAGACCGTCACGGCGACCGGCGCGAAGAAGCGGCTGCACCGCGGCCGGGCCACTGCCCTGATCGCCCTCGCACTCCTGGTCATCGCCGTGCCCCTCACCTACACGTCGGTCCGCGTCGCGGACGTCCGGACGACGGAGGCCACCGTCACGAGGGTCGCGACACGGTGGGCGGCGGCGGCGGACTGGGAGGTCGAGCAGGTCATCAGCCGTCACGACGGTGTCGAGGTGCGCGTCGCCGGGGCCCCACCGGAACCGAGGGCCGAGGACCTGCGCCGGGAGCTCGACGGCGCCGGCCTCGCCGGCGAGACCATTCGGGTGCAACTGGTCCCGGCGACGAACATCGACCTCTCGCCCTCGGGCTGATCGCGACGGGGCCGTTCCGAGGCACGGACCAACGTCGCCGGAGCAGTCCCGGCGCGGCGCGCGGTGGAGCGGACGACGGAGTCGACCTCGCGACCTGACCTCGGCGACGTGAGGTCGGCACCGCCGGCACGGTGCGATCGACCCCGCACACCAGAATGGGGCATGGGCCACATGCGGTCGACCGGTGCACGGGTCTCCGCGGCGGTACGGGAGCTGGGGTTCGGGCGGTGCCTGGCCCTCGTCGTCGTGGTCGGCCTCGGCGCACGCGTCGCCTACGACCTCGTCATCGGGGTGGATCTCGTCGACGGGTTCGACGCGGTCTGGTACCAGCTGCAGGCCGGAACGATCTCGACGGGGTTGGGCTACATCGACCCCGTCGCCTTCTACGAGAGGTTCGAGGGGGTGCCGACGGCCCAGTTCCCACCGCTGTGGCCCGCGCTGCTGGCCGCGGCGAGGCTGCTCGGACTCGACGACCGAACCGACTACCAGCTCGTCGGCGCCCTGTTGGGAGCGACGACCGTGCTGCTCACCGGGCTCCTCGGTCGGCGTGTCGCCGGGCGCGCCGTCGGGCTGGTGGCGGCGCTGATCGTGGCCCTCGGCCCGATGCTGATCGCGGCGGACGGCTCGGTCATGTCGGAGTCCCTCTACGTCGCGCTGGTCACCGGGGTGATGCTCGCCTCCTATCGGGCGTTGGAGCGATCCACACCGGTGCGGTTCGCGGCCGTCGGCGTGCTCCTCGGCGCGGCGGCGTTGACGCGGGCCGACGCGCTCTTCCTGGTCCCGTTCCTCGCCGTCGCCCTCGCGTGGCGCATCCCGGGCCGATCCGTCGGTCGACGCCTCGCTCTGGGTGGCGCGTTGGTGGCGTCGATGCTGGTGGTGCTCGCTCCCTGGACGGCCTACAGCAGCTCCCGGATGGGGGGCTTCGTCGCCGTGTCGAGCAACTCGGGCTCGATGCTCGAGGGCGCGAACTGCGCCTCGACGTACGGCGGCTCGCTGCTGGGGGCATGGGACGCCGAGTGCCCGCGCCCGAGGGACCTGGCCGTGCCCGAGCTCGAGTGGGCGGCCGAGGCCCGGGGGATCGGTCTCGACTACGCCCGCCGCGAGCCGTCGCGACTTCCGGCGGTGGCTGCCGCACGGGTCCTGCGGCTCTGGGGTCTCTGGTCGCCCGTCGAGCAGGCCCGCCTGGAGTCGGTCGAGACCCGCGACGAGCATTGGCAGCTCGTCGGCTGGGGCTACCACATCGTGGTGCTCGCGCTCGCCGTCCCCGGCACCGTGCTGCTCGTCCGCCGTCGCGCCGAGTTGACGCCGCTCCTCGCCCTCGTGGCGGCCGTCGTGGTGACCGCCATCGCCTCCTACGGCAGCCAGCGGTTCGCGCTGGCCCTCCACCCGGTGCTCGCGGTGTGCGCGGCGGTGGCGGTGCTGGCGGCGGGGCGGGCACTCTGCGGCGGTCGATCGTCCCCGGGCACCTCGGCCCCGGCGTCGACTGGCGCCGCGAACTGAGCCTCGGGCACGGGACTCAGTTCGGCGCCGCCCGGAGGCCGGGCCCAGGTCGCGAATCAGGCGCCTCCGGAGAGGCGCCTGACCAGGGATTTCATGGAGCGGACGACGAGATTCGAACTCGCGACCCTCACCTTGGCAAGGTGATGCTCTACCAGCTGAGCTACGTCCGCGTGGGCCTCGCACCATAGCAAGCGGTCCGCCGGACCGGCCAGACGGCTCAGGGCGGAGGGCCACCCGCCGACGCCACCAGCTCCCGCAACCGGCGGGCGAGGTCGCGGGCCAACGGGCGATCGACGATCCCCGAGACGACGAGGCCCCGGCCGTCGGACCCGAAGAGCAGCGTGGCCCGCCGGTCGTCCTGCCAGCCCTGCACCACGACGTCCGGCCCGATCGGGACGCTGCGCACGTCGGGCGCCCACCGACGCTCGTTGGCGATCAGGACCCGCCTCGTCGTCAACATGACCACCGCCGGATGGTGCTGGTACTCCCCCGCGACCACCGACTCGACGACCTCGCCCTCGCTCAGCATGGTCGAGAGGATGCCGAGCGGCACCGCCCCGGCCCGACGGGCACCGGCCGACATCCGCGCCGCGGCGACCTCCACCCCGTAGGGATCGACGACCAGCGCGCCGAGGTCCTCCTCGGGCGGGACCACGTAGTCGACGTCGTCCGCCGTCGCCGGGCGCTCCTCGAAGACGGGGGCGGGCGGCGGAGGGGGCTCGAGGAACGGCGGCGGAGGGGCCGGCTCGGCCGGCTCGGGCGCGGTGCCGCGTCCGAACCAGCGACGACCCTTGGTCGGCGGCGCCGGCGCGGGGTCACCGACGACGGTGTCGGCGGTGTCGGCGGGGTCCTCGTCGAGGCGCGGCAACGCGACCGGTGCCGCCGCCATCGTCGAGACGTTCGAGGCCACCGGTCGGCGGGGCGCGTCGAGCGGCAGCGGGGGCGGCGGGGCGTTCACCGGCGGCGGGTGGGGACGCTCCCCCCACATCATCGCCCGGCGCACCGTCGACGCGCGGGGCACGCCGGTGTCGGGCTCCGGCTCCACCTCCAGCGCCGGCTCGACCTCCACAACCGGCTCGACCCCCGGCGCCGGCTCGGGCGGCACGAGGGACAACGACGGCGGCGAGGCGGGCCCGCCGACCGTTGCCGGCCCACCCACCGGGCCGGGCCCGGTCCGCTCCTCGGGGTCGGGCTCCTCGAGCTGCTCGATCGGCAGCGCCAGGAGCGCGTCGAGACCGTCGTCCTCGATCGCTGCGCTGGTGTCGGCCTCGCCACCCCCGGCGACCGCGATCGGCGGTCGCTCGGGTTCGGGGGTCGGGGGCGCCGACTCCTCGGCATCGACCGGTTCGTCGGCGTCCGCCCCCGCCCCGAGGGGGAGGAGACGCTCGACGGCGACCAGGACGAGCGCGGCGGCGTGGTCGTCGAGCGGCAGGCCGAGGGCCTCGGCCCGACCCCGGGCCCCCATCTTGGCGAGCGTGCGCTCGAGGACCCCGATCATCTTGACGTCGCCGAGCTGCTCGGCCACGGGATGGAACTGGGTGGTGAGGAAGACGAGGCAGAGGGCGTCCTCGTGGGTCTGCACCGCCGGCGCCCGACCGCCGACGTCCGGGAGGTCGCCGCGCCCGAGGCCCTCCTTGGTCACCAGCGCCCGCACGCCGTCGATCGTCGCCTCGTCGTAGCCCAGCCCGCCGAGCAGCTGCCCCACGGCCTCGGCCTGGCGTCGCTTCGCCTCGAGGCGCCACCGGAGATAGCCCTGACGGCCATCGGGCTGGGACGAACGGGGATAGGTCCAGCGTCGGAAGTGATGGGCGCGGGCGGCGAGGAGCTGCACCTCGTCGGCGTCGGGATCGAGCCGCCGCACCCACTCCGTCATGGCCTCGGCGTGGACGAGCTCCTTCGGCCGCGGCGTCCCGTCGACGACCAGGACGTTCGGGTCCTCCGCGTTCGCCTCGTCGATCGCCGCGATCGCCGCTGCGAAGCGCTCGGGATCAGGAATCGCCGACGGCATCGGTCTCACGCGCCCCGGGCGGCCGGAGGTCGACCCGGAGCGTGAGCACACCGTCCTCGAGGTGGGCTTCGGCGTCACCGACGATCGCGAAGTCCTGGTAGTCGCGTTGGGCCTGCTCGATGAACTTCGCCCGCTCCTCCCCCGCGACCGGAGGGAGAGGCCGGTTCTTCACCGCCACGGCACGATCGCGGAACCGGCGGACCATCTCGTCGGGGTCGAAGGCGCTGGCCATGGGCCCAGCGTACCGCCACCCCCGAGGGGCGACAGGCCCGGCCCCGCCGGTGATCAGCGCCCGACGGCGTCGGGGGGATCGGGGGGCGCGCCGCCAAGATCCGCACCCGGGGACTCCCCCGCCGCGGGAGCGTCGGGGTCGAAGGCTGCGAGGAGCTCGGTGAGGGGATCCCGGACGGTCGGGGCGGCACCCTCGACTGCGAGGTCCTCGGCGGTGACGATCGGTGGCCCCTCGGCGGAGACCGCCGGGGATCCTGCGTCGCCCCGGACCTCGGGCGACGGACCGACCCCGCTCGCCGAGACCGGCCCCACGATCCGGAAGCCCGGCCCGCCCGCCCCGGACGCCGGGACGGCGGCGTCGGCCGTGCCGGTGTCGGCCGCGCCGGTGTCGGCCGCGCCGGTGTCGGCTGTTGCATCGGTCGACCGGGCCCGCTCGGCGGCGGCCAACGCTGCGCTCAGGACCGCGGCGTCGGCGGCGCTGCGCGGCGGTGCTGCGGGGTCCCCCGCTCCGACCACGGTCGGTTCACCGACCACCGCGGGCGTGGACGCAGTCACCGGAGGAGGGCCACCGAGGTCGCCGACGGCGTCGAGGGCGGTGTTGTAGGGAGCCGGTCGGGTCCGGCGCCAGTAGAGGACGGTGAGCACCGAGATGGCTCCCGCCACACCGAGCAGACCGCCGACCACGAGGGCCAGCTGGCGGCCGCTCGACGGGCCGCCGGCACCGTCGTCGCCGTCGGGGACCGTGGTGCCGTCGCCGGGGATCACCACCGCCGGCGCGGCGGTGGTCGTGGTGGTGCTCGGCCGGGTGGTGGTCGTGGCCGGGGCCTCGGTCGTGGTCGACGCCGGCGGACGCGTCGTCGTCGGTCGAGGGGGGCTCGTGGTGGTCGGACGGGGGCGGGAGGTGGGCGCAGCCGTGGGCGGCGGGGTGGTGGGCGGCGGGGCCGTCGGCGGCGGGGTCGTGGGCGGCGGGGCCGTCGTGGTGGTCTCGGTCGTGGGCGGATCGGTGGGAGGCGGCCCGGCGGTCGCCACGCCACCGACGCCGAGCACGACCAGCGCCACCGCGGACGCCACCACCGCCCGCAGTCGACGCGACGGGCGGGCGAGGGGACCCGAGACGCTCCCGGTCCGTGAGCTGGGCTCCTGCACGTGTCCCTTCCGGTCGGGTCGGTCGCCCCTCGGCGACCGGCGGATCCTAACGCCCGTCACCGCTGGTGCTCCGGACACGAGTACGTCGTGCGACCACCGATGGTGCGTCGCTCGAGCTCGGCCCCGTCCCGGGGGCACCGCCCTCCCCGACGTCGTTCCTCCTGGAGGTCACCGGTGTGCGAGCCACCCCGTGCCCCGAGCTCGTCGAGGACCCGACGGACGCTGTTCGAGAGCCGTCGGATCTCGGCGTCGGAGAGGGAGCCGGCGGGGCGCATCGGATCGAGGCCCGCCCGCCACAGGATCTCGTCGGTCAGGAGGTTGCCGAGGCCGGCCACGGCCCGCTGGTCCATGAGGCGGGCCTTGAGCGGGAGGTGACGATCGCCGAGGCGACGGCGCAGACGGGCCGGCGTCAGGTTGGAGGCGTCGATCCCGAGGCGGGCCTCGTCGGGGTCGAGCTCGACCCCACCGAGCCGCCGGGGGTCACGGAGGCGCATCGACCGTTCGCCGGCGAAGTGCACCACGAACCGGTCCCAGGCCGGATCCCGACGGGAACCGCCGTACTCAAGGCGCTCGACGCCGTCGACGCCGTCCACGTCGAGCACACCGGTCATCCCGAAGCGCAGCCCGAGCGTGGGACCGCCGTCGACGTCGAGCAACAGGAGCTTGCCGATCCGCCGATCGGCCCGGAACCGCCGCCCGACCAGCGCCTCCCCCACCTCGGCGTCGGTCAACCCGCCCTTCAGGAACCAGGCG
This sequence comes from Acidimicrobiales bacterium, assembly GCA_025455885.1. NCBI lineage: Bacteria > Bacillati > Actinomycetota > Acidimicrobiia > Acidimicrobiales > Acidimicrobiales bacterium. The sequence continues at coordinate 53,944 of JALOLR010000004.1, read as the reverse complement.
TCGGGCGCCTCGACGCCCACGATGGGCAGGCCGACGACGCCTGCCGCGAGGCGGCGGTAGGCCTCCACCTCCAGCATCTCCGGCACGACGTCGGCCGCTCAGGCCTCGGCGGCACGCTCGGCGACGGCGAGGGCCCGGGCGAAGTCGACGACCAGGTCGTCCGGGTGCTCCAGCCCCACCGAGAGTCGCACCGTGCCGGGCCCGATGCCGTTGGCGGCCAGCTCCTCGGGCGTCAGGTTGACATGGGTCGTGGACGCGGGATGGGTGACGAGGGTCTCCGGGCCGCCGAGGGACGTGGCCAGCTGGGCGATCTCGAGCGACTCCACGAACGCCGTACCGGCCGCCATCCCCCCGTGGAGGTCGAAGGTGACGAGACCCCCGAAGTGGTCGAGCTGACGCCGGGCGAGCTCGTGTTGGGGGTGGGACGGCGACCCCGGCCAGCGCACCTCGGCCACCGCGGGATGGCCCTCGAGGAACGCCGACAGCTCGGCCGCGCCGGCGCTCTGCTGGCGCAGGCGCACCCCCAGCGTCCGCAGTCCCCGCAGACCGTTCATGGCGTCGAACGGCGACGCGTTGGCGCCCTGGAGCACGGCGAAGGAGTAGAGCCAGTCGACGAGCTCGGCGCTGCCGGCCACCACCCCGAGGGTGGCGTCGTTGTGTCCGGCGATGGCCTTGGTGGCCGAGTGGACGACGAGGTCGACGCCGTGGCTCAGCGGCTGCTGGCCGAGGGGTGTCGCGAAGGTGGAGTCGACCACCGTGATCGGGCCGGCCAGCGCACCGAGATCGTCGAGGTCGACCAGGTCGAGTCGTGGGTTCGCCGGCGTCTCGGCGACGACCAGCGTGGTCACTCCCGGCCGGACCGCGGCCGCGAACGCACCCGGCTCGGTGGCGTCGACGAAGGTGACGTCGATCCCGAAGCGCGGGCACACGGTCTGGAGGAGCAGCTGGGTGCCCGCGTAGAGCTGGCGCTGGGCGACGATGTGGTCGCCCGACGAGCACAGCCCGAGGATCACCGCGCTGATCGCCCCCATCCCCGACGCGAACGCCCTGGCCGTCTCGGCCCCCTCGAGCTGGGCGATGGCGTCCTCGAACCCGGCCACGGTCGGGTTGCCGTACCGGCTGTAGAAGCGGGCCGACCCGACGGCGGTCGCCATGCGTCGCCCCTCCTCGACGGTGGGGGTGACGAAGGTGCTGGTGGCCCACAGGATCGGGGCCAGGGCGGTGTCGTTGTCGCCCCGCCCCGCCCGGATGGCCCGGGTCTCTCGGTGCAGTTCGGGCTCGGTCATGTCAGCTCTTCTCGAGGTCGGCGAGGAACGGGGCGAGTGCGTCGCCGACCTGCTGGGTCTCGAGCAGGAAGGCATCGTGGCCGTCGGGGCTGTCGACCACGACGTGGTCGACGCGCCGGCCGAGGGAGCGGGCGAGGTCCCGCAGCATCTCCTGCTGGTAGGGCGGGTAGAGCGCGTCGGAGCTGATCGCCACGGTCAGGAGCGCGCCCCGGAAGCGGCTCATGGCGCCCTCGAGCCCCCCGCGTCCCCGGCCGATGTCGTGCAGGTCCATGGCCCGGTTGATGACCAGATAGGAGTTGGCGTCGAAGCGGCGGACGAGCTTGGCGCCGTGGTAGTCGAGGTAGCCCTCGACGTCGAAGCGCTGCCACGGGGTGAACCGGTCCTCGAGCGGATCGAGCTGCTTGCGACCGAAGCGCGCCGCGTACACCCCTTCGGTCCGATAGCTGAGCTGGGCCAGCTCGCGGGCGAGGGCCAGGCCCTGGTGGGGACCGTCGCCGGGCTCGGCGTCGTAGTAGTCACCGTTACGCCACCGGGGGTCGAGCGCGATCGTGCTGCGCTGGATGCTCGACAGCGCGATCTGCTGTGCGCTGGCGGCGGCGGTCGTGGCGATGGCCGCCACCGCCCGCACCCGACGGGGGAACATGACACCCCATTCGAGGGCCTGCATCCCTCCCATGGACCCGCCGACGACGCACAGCCACCGCTCGATGCCGAGCGCGTCGGCGACTGCGGCCTGGGTGCGGACCATGTCGCGTATCGACACCACCGGGAAGGCCGAGCCGTACGGTCGGCCCGTGGCGGGGTCGATCGACGACGGCCCGGTGGAGCCCTGGCAACCGCCGAGGACGTTCACGCAGACCACGAAGTAGCGGTCGGTGTCGAGCGCCCGGCCCGGGCCGATGAGCGGGCCCCACCAGCCGTCGGTCGGGTGACCGGGTCCGCTGCGGCCAGCGGCGTGGCTGTCGCCGGTGAGGGCGTGGCAGACCAGGACGGCGTTGTCGCCGTCCGGGGACGGTTCGCCCCAGGTCTCGTAGGCCACCGTCGGGCCGCGCAGGCGCCCACCGCCCTCGAGGACGAACGCCCGGTCGTCGGCGAGGGTCACGAAACGGCGGTCGCCGACCGGATCGCCCGGTCGCCACGCACCCGTCACGGGCAGCGGGTCGGCGCTCAACGGCACCCGACGGCTCGGTTCGTTCATGGCACTCCCCGGACACTTCGTTGCTCGGCGAACCGAGCCACATCCCGACCCGTGGGACCGGCGGACCGGCCCACGACGTCGGTTGGCACCTTGGGTGTCCGTCCCAGGTTGCCGGACCCGACCAGCGGGCCTCTCCTGATGTCGTGCGCAGAGGATAGCGCCGGGGGGGCGCCGATCGGGAACCCGCCGGACGTCGGTGGTCAGGCGGCGAGGCGCCCGTCGGTGATCGCCACGCTGCGATCGGCGTAGTGGGTCATGCGCTGGTCGTGGGTGACGATCACCGCAGCGGTGCTGCGGCTCTTGGCCTCCGAGACGATCAGCTCCATGACCTGCTCACCGAGCTTGGTGTCGAGCGCCGAGGTGGGCTCGTCGATGAGGACCAGCTCGGGCTCGTTCATGAGGGCCCGGCCGATGGCCACGCGCTGGCGCTCGCCGCCGGAGAGCTGGCCGGGGACGTTGTCCATCCGCTGGCTGAGGCCCAGCTCGTCGAGCAGGCGCTCGGCGCGCTGTCTGGCCACCTTGTGGTTGCGGGAGTTGCCGAAGTCGTTCACGACCATGAGGTTCTCGCGGGCGGTGAGGAACGGCACGAGGTTGACCGCCTGGAACACGAAGCCGACGGCGTCACGGCGGAACGCGGTGAGCTGCTTCGCCGAGTAGGTGGAGATGTCGTTGCCGCCCACCACCACGTGGCCCTCGGTCGGGGTGAGCAGCCCGCCGGAGATCGACAGGAGGGTGGTCTTGCCCGATCCCGACGGGCCCACGAGCGCCACGATCTCGTCGTCTCCGACCGACAGCGTGGCGTGGTCGAGCGCCACGATCTCGGCGTCGCCGGAACGGTAGGTCTTGCGGACGTCGGTGAGTTCCAGCGCGGGCACGCAGCGCTCCTTGGGCTAGCCGATGGCCGACGCAGGGTCGACCCGGACGACGCGGCGCAGCGAGATGGCGGCACCGAGGACGGACATGACGACGAGACCCACGCCGATCTGGACGATCCGGGCGGGTTCGACGGCGAGGGGGATGCCGGTGGGCAGGACGGCAGCCACCCCGAGGATGATCAGCGCGCCGAGGAGGAACGACGCCGCCGCGACGACCACCGCCTGGGCGACCACGCCGGCGAAGATCTGCCGGGTCGACGCCCCGATCGCCTTCAGCACGGCGTAGAGGCCCGTTCGCTCCAGGGTGAGCAGTGCGAAGAAGAGCGCGACGACCAGGCCGGCCACGAAGAGGGTCACGTAGATGATGGAGGAGAAGGTGGAGTTCTGCTCGCGGATGCCGGGCAGCGACAGCACCGCCTCCTCGCGAGTGAGCGTGGTGGTCTCCCCGCCGGTGGCGGCGTCGATGTCGGCCGCCACCTGGGCAACGTTCGCACCGGGAGCGGTGCTCACCACGAGCGCCTGGAACGTGCCGGCCGGCAGCGTGGCGTCGGGCCGGGAGTCGGCGAGGATGGTGCGCCACGTGTCGGGACGCACCCAGAACCCGCTCTGCTGGAGGAAGTCGGTGTCCTCCACCCACCCCACCACGGTGATGGGCGTGCGGGCCGTGCCCACCTCGACGGCGTCGCCGAGGGCCACCCCGGCGTCCTGCAGGCTGCGATCGGCGAGAGCCTCGTCGGCGGCGAGGTCGACGGTGTCGGGCATCGATCGAACCGGTTGCTCGAAGCCGACGACGGCGAGGTTGGCGATGTCGTCCTCGCCGGGCACACGTCCCCCGACCAGGGCGATGCCGAGGCCGGCGGCCTGCTCGACGCCCGGCACCGCCTCGACCCGGGCCCGGACGTCGGGGTCGATGCGCGACCGGATGAGCGACTCGCGGGCGTCGGCGGAGAACACCACGAGCTCCGCGGGTTGGGCCCGCAGCACCCCGGTGGAGCTGAGGTAGAGCCCGTCGAGCAGCCCCCCGAGGAAGAGGAGCAGGACGGTGAGCAGGACGAGGGCGGAACCGGCCACGCCGAAGCGCAGCGGCTTGCGGAGGAGCTCGACGAGTCCGAGCTTCACGCCAGCCCCCCGAGGCTCGGTCGGCTGACCACCGACGCAGGGTCGATCCGCCGCACCCGTAGCAGCGTGATGGTGGACCCGAGCAGCGCCAGCACGATCACACCCAGCGCGCTGGCGGCGAGCGTGGTCGGGGAGATGGCGATCGGCAGGCCCGCCGACGCACCCTGTACGGCGAGCACGGTCAGCACGACGCCCACGACGAGGCCGCCGACCACGACGAAGGCGATCTGCACGAGGAGCGACCGCACCAGGTAGCCGGTGGACGCCCCGACGGCGCGGAGCAGCGTCAGCGAAGCGAGCTTCTGGACGGTGAGGATGAGGAAGAAGAAGCCGATCACGACGGCGACGACCACGAAGGCGAGGCCGAGGATGAGCTGGAAGGACTGGTTCACCTCGGCCACGCCGGGAGCCTCGGCGACGGCCTGCGTGCGGGTGAGGGCGTCGACGCCCTCCACCTGGGCGCCGATCCGGGCGGCGAGCTCGTCGGGGGTGACCCCGTCGGCCGGTGTGATGGCGATGAGCGACGGCAGCACCGCCGGGGCGTCGGGGTTGGCGGCCTTGCGCAGCGCCGTGTAGCCGTCGAAGGTGACCCAGATCGTCGGTGCGACCGAGAACCGGCTCTCCTCGGTGAGGCCCACGATGGTCAGGCGGACGTCGCCGTTGACGCTCGTGACGGTGTCGCCGAGCCCGAAGCCGGCGTCGGCGTCCTCACCGCTGGCCGCGGCCTCGGTGGCGGTCTCGGGCAGCCGTCCCTCGACCAGCCTCGTGGGGTCGCCGGGCCCTCCGGGGGTGAAGCCGAACACCGACGCGTCGGTGAGCTCGCCGCCCGCCTCGAGGGTGAGCGTGGCCTCGCCGAGGGGCGCGGACGCCCCGACGCCGTCGACGGCCTCGACCTGTTGCTGCACCGGCGGCGGGATCACGCTGCCGGCCACGTTCTTGCGGGCCTCGGCGTTGTAGACGAGCACGGTGGCCGACTGGTTCTCGATGGCCCCCGTGAAGCTCTTCAGCAGCGAGCCGAGCAGGGCCTGCTGGAACATGATGAGGAACACGAGGAGCCCGACGGCCCCGGCGAGGAGACCGAACCGGAGCTTCGCCCGTCTGATCTCTCGGCCGGCCAGGAACACGAACGGGAAAACTACCGTCCGCCGTCGGCAGTGCCACCTCGACCCACGAGGCGGGAGCCCCACCAGTCGATCAGTTGCGCGGCGTCGCGTCCGGTGACCCCGTAGGCGGCCGTCAGCGCCCCCGCGGCCTCGACCAACGCCGCCCGACGGGCCGGCGGCGAGGGCTCGGCGCGGCGCAGGAGGTTGGTGCCCTCGCGCCACGCCCCGTGGTCGACGGGCAGCGGGACGGTGAGCACCTGGCGGGCGCTCACCTTCACCGCGCCGGGTGACCGGGCCGCGCCGCCGACCTCGTGGAGCACCCACGCGGTGACCGGGGGCGCCATCAACGCGGCGGCCACCGACCATCGGTGGTGCGCGTCGTCGCGACCGATCCGCAGGGTGATGCTCACGAGCGGGACGGACGGCCAGTAGCGCCCGTCGTCGTCGACGACCGCCTCCACCACACGGGTCTGGGTGGCCACCACCACCTTCGGTGCGCACCGGGCGGCGACGGCGGCGGCGAGGCGGCGCTCGGGCGACGCCGCCGCCGCGGCCACGTCGAGGACGGGCGCCGCGAAGCGACGACCGCCCAGACGGGCGGGACGACGGCCCCAGCCGGTGGCTCCCGGGTCGACGAGCCCGGCGGTGAGCACCCGTGAACGGCCGGGCGACGGCGGGCCGATGAGGTCCGGGGCCGGGTCCTCGGCGACCAGGGCCGCCACTGCGTAGAACTCGTCGCGGAACCCGGCGGTGGCGCGACACCAGTCGCCCACCGTCACCGCGGGGTCCAGATCGACCTCGGGTACGCCGGCGACGGCGGCCCAGAGCGGCGACCAGGTGGATCGACCGGCGAGGCGGTGTCGGGGCACGGCCAGGGAACGGCGACCGTCGCCCACGACGGCGACCGCGCCGGAGGCGTCGGGGCCGTCGTGGGCCCCTGGCGGCCGGTCCGTCGTGGTCACGATCGGGGCGCACACCGCCACCGCGGCGTCGAAGAGGCGCCCGGACGGGACCCACAGGTCGCGGAGTCGCCCGACCCCGACCCGGTCGCGCACCACCCCGGCGTCGCGGGTGGCCAGCAGGGAGAGGGGCTGCAGGAGGGCGACGACCCCGGGGGTGGCGACCTCGTCGAGGGCTCGGGCCAGGAACAGCGCGGCGGTGTCGGCGTAGCCGGCCGGGCGGCCCAGGCGGCGGCCCGCGTCGACGACCTCGTCACCGCGACGTGCGGTGCGCCGCGTCAGCTGGCCCCCGAAGGGCGGGTTGCCGACGACGACATCGGGCCGCCGGCCGAGACGAGCCCACGGGTCGTCGCCCAGGGCATCGCCGGTGCACACGTCGGGCAGGCCGACCTCGGCGCCCCCGGGGCGAACGGTCGCCACCCACGCGCCGACCGCGGCCACCGCGACCAGCGCGGCGAGGGGGTCCACCTCGATGCCGTGGAGGCGCGGCACGACCGCCTCGACGGGATGGCCCCGACCCACCAGGGCGCGCGCCGCGGCCAACAAGAACGCGCCGCCCCCGCAGGACGGGTCGCACACCTCCGGCAGGACCGCGGCGTCCGACTCGAACCACCGGGCGAGGGCCAGCGCCACGATCTCGTCGGCGGCCCGACCCGGGGTGTAGTGCACGCCCCGCGCACGACGCTCCCCGTCGGCCACGAGCACCTGGTGCACGGCGCCCAGCCGGTCGGGGAGGTCGGCGACCCCCCCGTCACGCCCGGCGGCGCGCCGCGCCACCACCGGACCGGCCTCCCCCTCGGCCAACGCCTCCTGGAGGCGACGCCGGTCGGCGCCCGCCGACCCGCTCCCCAGCGGCCCCAGGCGGGTCGGGTGGACGCCGAGCTCGTCGGCGGCCTCGGCGACCACCGCCCGCAGCGTGGCCTCGGGGTCGAGACCGGCCGCCCGTGCAGCCGCCGCAACGGCCGACGGCGGAGCCGCGCGCAGCTTCAGCCGCCCACCGGGTCGGTCGACGGGTCCCAGGCCACCAGGTCGGCGAGGCGGGGGTCGTTCGAGAAGACCTCGACGATGGGCTGCTCGAGCTTCAGCCGCTTCTGGAGCCGCTTGATCTCGAGCTCCTCGTTCCACAGCACGAGGGTGACGACCACGCCGGACTCACCGGCGCGGGCGGTGCGCCCCGAGCGGTGCAGGTACGCCTTCGCGTCCTCGGGCGGGTCGAAGTGGATGACCACGTCGACGTCGTCGACGTGGATGCCCCGGGCGGCGACGTCGGTGGCCACCAGCACGTGGAGCTTGTCGGCCGAGAAGTCGGCGAGGGCCTTCTCGCGATGGCTCTGGCGGAGGTCGCCGTGGATGGAGGCCGCCTCGACCCCCTCGCGCCGCAGGTCCGAGGCGACCCGGTCGGCGGCCCGCTTGGTGCGCACGAAGACGATGGTGCGGTGCGAGTTGCGCACGATGGCCGCCGCGACCTTGACGCGGTCCATCTCGTGGACGTGCAGGAACCGGTGGTGCATCTCCTCGACGGTGACCTGCGACGAGGCGACCTCGTGCATGGCCGGATCGGTCTGGTAGCGCTTGATCAGGGTGTCCACCACGCCGTCGAGGGTGGCCGAGAAGAGCAGGGTCTGGTGCTGGCCGGGGATGTGGCGCAGGATCCACTCCACCTGGGGCAGGAACCCCATGTCGGCCATCCGGTCGGCCTCGTCGAGGACGACCTGGGCCACATCGTCGAGGAAGACCTCCTTGCGGTCGATCAGGTCGATCATCCGACCGGGCGTGGCGACGACCACCTCGACGCCCTTGTTCAGCTTCTTGATCTGGTTCTCCATGCTGGCCCCGCCGTAGACGGCGCCCACCGTGACGTCGCGGGTGGCGCCGATGGCGACGAGCTCGTCGCACACCTGGACGGCCAGCTCACGGGTGGGGACCAGGATGAGGGCCCGCGGGCGGCGGGGCTCGGCGGCTTTCACCCGTTCGAGGACGGGGAGCCCGAAGGCCAGGGTCTTCCCGGAGCCGGTCTTCGCCTTGCCGCACACGTCGCGCCCGGCGAGGGCGTCGGGGATGGTGAGCTCCTGGATCGGGAACGGGGATGCGATGCCGCGCTCGGCGAGCGCGGCGGCATAGTCGGGCGAGACGCCCAGGTCGGAGAACGTGGTCATGATCGTGCGGGCCTCGGAGGGTCTGGGTGCCGACGCACTGCCCACCGACGGCGGGTGTCGACACGGGGGGAGCGACGCTGTCGGCGCCGCCGGGCGGCCGGTCGGCCACCACGAGTCCCGCTCAGGCTACCGGGCCGGGGCGGCAGCACCGTTCATGCCGGCGCCGCGCCCCGTCGACGGCTCAGGCCAGGACGCCCTCGATGGCGGCCACGACCTCGGGGGCCTCCGGCTCGACGGCCGGGCGGAAGCGGGTGATGGAGGCGCCCCCGGGGGCCACGAGGAACTTCTCGAAGTTCCACTGGATGTCCCCGGCCTCACCGGCCGCGTCGGGCACGGCGGTGAGCTCGGCGTAGAGCGGGTGGCGGTCATCGCCGTTGACGTCGACCTTCTCGGTCAGCGGGAAGGTGACGCCGTAGGTGGTCGAGCAGAAGGTCTGGATCTCCTCGGCGGTGCCGGGCTCCTGGCCCAGGAACTGGTTGCACGGGACGCCGAGCACGGTGAACCCGCGGTCGCCGTAGGTCTTCTGGAGGCGCTCGAGGCCCTCGTATTGAGGCGTGAGGCCGCACTTCGAGGCCACGTTGACGACGAGCACGGCCTTGTCCGAGAGTGCCGACAGGTCGGCAGGGGTGCCGTCGAGGTTGTTGATGGCCTGGTCGTAGAGCGACACGAGGTGCCTCCTTGCGCGGGGACCGGCACGGTGCCGGCTCCGACCCGTCAACGTCCGGGCCGGGGTGCCCATTCCCCGGACACGGCGCGAATTCGGGGTCCGACCGGTCAAGACCGGCATGGTGGCTGCCGACATGGGACGGGACCATGTGCCCGACGACCGCCGCCACCACCGCTCTGCGGGGATCCGTCGCGGGGGGACGATGAGCGACTTCGCGGAGGCCCGGGCCCGCAAGGCGCTCGCCGACGCCGGTCTCGACTACGCAATCCCCCTCACGAGGGCCAGCAGCGTCACCAACGAGGTCTGGCTCACCGACGACTACGCCATCCGCGTGAACCGCAAGCCCAACCAGCGGCTCCGTCGCGAAGCGTTCCTCGGCCCGCTGCTGCCACCGGCCGTCCACTACCCGGAGGTGGTCGGCTACGGGGGCCAGCTCGGCGCCGACTGGCTCATCGTGCGCCGCCGGCCCGGCGAGGTGCTGGCCCGCTGCTGGCCGTCGATGTCGACCGGCGAACGTCGCAGCGCCACCCGACAGCTGGCCACGATCCTGCGCAACCTCCACGCCGTCGAGCGCCCTGTCGACCTGCCGGCGATCGACGCCGCTCCGCAGCTGCTCGCCGACCACGAGTTCGGGGTCACCCGGCCCCTCCTCGACGCCCTCGAGGGCCTCCGCGGCGTCCCGTTCGTCGAGACCGACCTCGTCGAGGAGGCGCTGACGATCGTGCGGGACACGGCCGCGTGCCTCGAGCCCTTCGACACCGGCCACCTCGTGCACGGCGACGTGACCTTCGAGAACGTCCTCTGGGACGGGACCGCCATCTCCGCGCTGCTCGACTTCGAGTGGGCCCGGGGCGGTCCCGCCGACCTCGACCTCGACGTGCTCCTGCGATTCTGTGCCTACCCCTTCCTGCACGTGGCCGAGGACTACGAGGCCGAGACACTCTCGTCGGACTACGCCCCGGTCCCCTACTGGCTGGCCGAGGACTACCCCGAGCTCTTCGCCCACCCCCGCCAGCTCGATCGGATGCGGCTGTTCTGCATCGCCTTCGACGTGCGCCAGATCGTGGCGTTCCCACCCCAGGCGGCCGCGAAGAGCCTCTCGCCGCACCACGCCGTGAACCGCCTCGAGCGAGCCGTGCGGGGAACGAGCCACCTCGACCGGCTGGCCGACGGGCTCGACCCCGAGCTCCCGTGGGACTTCAGCCCGGCGGTCTGGGCTCCCCTGGCTCCTCGCTGAGCCCGTCCTCGGCGTCCGACTCACCGGCGGCGCCGACGGGGACCTCGGCCTCGTCGTCCGCCGGGCCGGCGCCGTCGGACGGCGGCTCCCACCGGTGCCCGTCGCGGTACGGTCCCACCTCGTCGTCGGCGCGCAGCTTCAGACCACGGACGAGCACCACCACCAGGGCCCCGACGATCCCGATGATCGACAGCCAGATGTTGATGCGCAGACCGAGGACGGTGCTGGCGGTGTCGACCCGCAGCGCCTCGATCCAGAGGCGGCCGAGGAAGTAGCCGCCGACGTAGAGCGGCAGCAGCGTGCCCGGGCGCAGCGAGCGCCGTCGGTCGACGAGCACGAGCACGGCGAACAGGCCGAGGTTCCAGAGCATCTCGTAGGCGAACGTCGGATGGAACGTCGCCACCCCCGGGTACCCGGCGGCCGCGGCCTTCGCCGGGGAGATCTCGACCGCCCACGGCAGATCGGTGGGGCGCCCGAACAGCTCCTGGTTCCACCAGTTGCCGAGGCGCCCGATGGCCTGCGCGAGCGGGATGCCCGGGATGATGGCGTCGAGTCCGACGGAGATGCGCATGCCCCGCCGGTGGGCGACCCACACCCCGACGGCCACTCCGAGCGCCACCCCACCGGGGATCCCGAGGCCGCCCTCCCAGATCTTCACCGCGTCGCCCCAGCGGCCCTCGTAGCTGCGCCAGTCGGTGGCCAGGTGATAGAGACGCGCCCCGATGAGGCCGGCGGGCACGGCCCACAGGGCGATCGCATAGACGTCGTCGGGGTTGCCACCGCGGTCGCGCCAGCGGAGGCGCGCCACCTCGACGGCGGCGAGCACGCCGAGGGCGATCATCAGCCCGTACATGTGCAGCGGGCCCACGGTGCCGCTGCTCGGGCTGGGGATCGACCCCGTGAGGACGGAGGTGAGGACGCCGGACACGGGACGGATCAGCCGGCCAGGGCCTCGGGACCCACCGCGTAGAGGTCGGCGTGCCCGGCGGTGACGGCCGGGGCCAGCCCGGTGACCGCCGGCAGGAGGTTCTCGGCGTAGAACCGTGCGACCGTGATGCGGGCCCGGAGGTGCTCGTCGTCACCGCCCGTGCCGAGCGCCCCGGCGGCGGCCAGGGCCGCCTCGGCGAGGTAGCGACCGCCGACGAGGAGCCCGAACATGCGCAGGAACGGCGTGGCGCCGGCCAGGGCGTCGCGGACGTCGGCCACGCCGTGCTCCATGAGCCAGGCAACGGTCTCGGACACGACGGTCCGGGCCTCCTCGAGCCGGGCGGCCACCGGGGCGAGCTCCTCGCCGGCCTCGGCAAGACGGTCCTCGACGGCCTCGACGGCGGCGAGGAAGTCGGCCATGACCCCTCCGCCCCGCATGGGCAGCTTGCGCCCGACGAGGTCCATGGCCTGGATGCCGTTCGTGCCCTCGTAGATCGTCGTGATCCGGGCGTCGCGGTAGTGCTGCGGGACGCCCGACTCCTCGATGTAGCCCATGCCGCCGTACACCTGGATAGCGAGCGAGGTGACCTCGATGCCCATGTCCGTGCCGAAGCCCTTCGAGACCGGGATCAACAGCTCGACGAGCTCGGCGTTGCGCCGACGCACCTCCTCGTCGGTGTGGTGGGCGGCGAGGTCGATGGCCTCGGCGTTCGTGTAGACGATGGCCCGCATGGCGTCGATGAGCGACTTCATGGTGAGCAGCATGCGGCGCACGTCGGGGAGGTCGACGATGAGCGACGTCTCCCCCGGAGGCGCGCCGGGGGCCCGCCCCTGGCGGCGCTCCTGGGCGTACTGCAGCGCGTCCTGGTAGGCCCGCTCGGCGAGGGCGAGGCCTTCGAGGCCCACGGAGAGCCGGGCATTGTTCATCATCGTGAACATGTAGCGCATGCCCTGGTTCTCCTCACCGATGAGGTACCCCACCGCACCGTCGCCCTCCCCGTAGCTCATGACGCAGGTGGGGCTGGCCTTGATGCCCATCTTGTGCTCGATGGAGACGCAGGTGACGTCGTTGCGCTCCCCGAGGGTGCCGTCGTCGCCCACCAGGTACTTGGGGACGATGAAGCACGAGATGCCCTTCGTGCCGGGCGGGGCGTCGGGGGTGCGGGCCAGGACGAGGTGCACGATGTTGTCGGCCATGTCGTGCTCGCCGAAGGAGATGTAGATCTTGGTGCCGCTGATGCGCCAGCTCCCGTCGCCCGCCGGCACGGCCTTCGTGCGCACCGCCCCGACGTCGGAGCCGGCCTGGGGCTCGGTGAGGTTCATCGTCCCGGTCCACTCACCGGTGACCATCTTCGTGAGGTAGGTCTCCTTCTGGGCCTCGCTGCCGTGGTGCATCAACAGGTCGATCGCGCCCTGGGTGAGCAGCGGAGCCATCGAGAAGGCCATGTTCGCCGAGGAGATGAACTCCTGGAGGACGATGCCGATGAGCCACGGGAACCCGCCCCCTCCGTAGACCTCGGGGAACGGCACCCCGCCCCAGCCGCCGGCCACGTAGCGGTGGTAGGCGTCGACGAAGCCCGCCGGTGTGGTGACGGTGGCGCTGGCGGGGTCGTGGCGGCTGGTCTCCACGTCGCCCGACCGGTTCAACGGGGCGATGACCTCCGCGGTGAAGCGGCCGTTCTCCTCGATGACGCCCTTGATCGTGTCGGGGTCGAGGTGCTCGAACGCCGGGAGGGCGCACAGGCCGGCCACGTCGGTGAGGTGGTCGAGCACGAAGTCGATGTCGCGGAGAGGGGGTCGGTAGTCAGCCACGGGGCGAGGCTAACCCGCTGACGGGGTCGTCACCCGGGCGGCCCGACCGGCCCTCTGGCACCATCGCGCCATGATCGACCTGACCTGGGACGGCGAGATCGCCGTGGTGACCATGGACGACGGCGAGAACCGGTGGAGCGGCCCCGGCATCTCCGCGCTGCACGCCGCACTCGACGAGGCCGAGGCCCGGGAGGGCCCGTGCGGGCTGGTGGTCACGGGCACGGGCAAGTTCTTCAGCAACGGCTTCGACCTCGACTGGCTGATGGCCAACCCCGACGCCGCCCGACCGTTCCTCGACGAGATGTTCCGGGCCTATGCCCGCATCCTGCGCTTCGACGCCCCGACCGTCGCCGCCGTCAACGGCCACGCCTTCGGGGCCGGGGCCATGCTGTGCACGGTCTGCGACCACGCGGTGATGCGGGTCGACCGGGGCTACTGGTGCATGCCGGAGGTCGACCTCGGCCTCCCCGTCGACGACCGGATCCTGTCGCTCCTGCTCAGCCGGCTCCCGCGCCGGACCCTCACCGAGGCCCTCGTCACAGCCCGCCGGTACGGGGGTCCCGACGCGGTGGCGGCCGGCTTCGCCGACCGGGCCGTCCCGGCCGACGAGGTGCTGACGACGGCGATCGAGCTGGCTCGCAGTCTGTCCGGCAAGCACCGTGCGACGGTCGGCATCCACAAGCGCCTGATCCACCGTGACGCCCTGGCTGTCCTCGACCCCGGACACTGACGACCGGACGCCGATCACCGGAGGCCGGACCAGCAGACCCGGCCGGAGGCGACCGGCCGGTCAGAGGTCGTCGCCGGTGATCACCACGTACCGCCCCCGACCGGAGGCCTTGGCCTGGTACATCGCCGAGTCGGCGAGGGCCACGAGCGTGTCGACCTGGTGGCACCGCTCGGAGGCCACGACCAGGCCGATCGACACCCCGACCTGGGCCGTCACCCGCCCGACGACGATCGGCTCGGCCACGCGGGCGACGAGGCGGTCGGCGACGCCGGTGAGCAGCCCGATGTCGTCCACGCCCTCGATCAGGAGCGCGAACTCGTCGCCCCCCACCCGGGCGGCGGTGTCGGTGTCACGGACGATGGAGTGGATGCGGTCGGCGACCTGGACGAGGACGGCATCGCCGACCTGGTGGCCGTACTCGTCGTTCACCGGCTTGAAGCCGTCGAGATCGCAGAAGAGCAGGGCGACCGGGCTGGCGTAGCGCGTGAAGCGGTTGAGGGCCAGCTCCAGGCGGTCGTAGAGCAGGAGGCGGTTGGGGAGCCCGGTGAGGTAGTCGTGGGTGGCGAGCTGGCGGAGGCGCTGCTCGGCGTGCTTGAGCTCGGTGATGTCGCGAGCGAACACCGACACCGTGCCGAGCGCTCCGGCCGCGTCGGCCTCGGGCTGGACCCCGTGGGCCACGAACCGCGCCGAGACCGGCACCGGCTGGAGCTCACGGTTGCGGAACGACAGCTCGCCCTGCCAGACCCCCACGGCCAGCAAGGCAGGCTCGATCTGGTCCTGGAAGACGGCCAACCCGTCCGGTTCGAGGAGGTCGACGAGGGCCGTCGGGACCCGGGCGTGCGCGCCGATGCCGAACGCGTCGCGGGCGGCGCGGTTGCCGTAGGAGACCTGGCCGTTGGCCTCGATGACGAGCAGGAAGTCGGCGCCGTCCTCGAGGACCTGGGCCAGCCCGAGCGGGAGCATCGGGCCGGTCTGGGCGGCGGTGAAGTCGAAGACCTGGCCGAGCAGGCCGGCGGGGCGTCCGTCGGCGCCGTAGAACACGGTGAGGTCCATCCGCAACGGCCACGGCACGACACGGCGGTGGTCCTCGAACCCGGCGCCCCTGAGACGGCAGTGGGTGGCGTTGAGCTCCCCTGCGAGGAGCTCGGCCACGGCCACGGCGGCTGCGGAGCGGTCCTCGGCCAGGACGAGGTCGAGGAGGTCGGTGCGCCGGAGGCGGTCGAGGGGCGCGCCGAGGAGGTCGCACAGCACCGGGTTGGCGTGCTCGAGGCGGGCGTCGCCGTCCCACAGGGCGACCCCGACGGGGAGCAGGTCGAACGCCGCGGGGTCCCACGGCCGGGCGGGCGCGGTGACGAGGGGGGCGGAGCCACCCCCGGCGTGTCCGAACCGACCCTGCTCGTGCTCCATCTGGGACCTCCGGGACCCGGCACCGCCGGACCGGGCGCGTCGACGACCACGCCGGACGGCCTCCGCCGACCCTACGCGACGACCACGCTCCGTGACCATACGTTCACCCGGATTCGGTCCGTTCGGCCCACTCGCCGCTCCCGGCCCCGACGCGGCCTCACGGCAGCCAGCGACACCGCGAGGGCGCCAGCGACACGGCGAGGGGAAGCGCCAGCGACCGAGCCGCACCGCGTCCCGACGAGCCCCGCGAGGAGGGCGCCAGCGACACGGCGA
The DNA here is from genome assembly GCA_025455885.1 of Acidimicrobiales bacterium. Lineage (NCBI taxonomy): Bacteria > Bacillati > Actinomycetota > Acidimicrobiia > Acidimicrobiales > Acidimicrobiales bacterium. Next base: position 38,195 of record JALOLR010000004.1, on the reverse strand, counting down.
GGGGAAGCGCCAGCGACACGGCGAGGAGGGCGCCAGAGGTACTCTCCGGCGATGAGCGACGACCGCAGCGAGATCGAGACCCTGCTGCACCGCTACGCCGAGGCCATCGACGCCGGCGACTTCGGCGCCGTGGGCGAGCTGTTCGCCCACGGCCGGATCTGCGGACCCGACGGGACGACGATCGCCCACGGGGCCGACGGGGTGGCGGCGCTCTACACGGCCACCACCCGGCGCTACCCCGACGACGGCACGCCCAAGACCCGTCACATGGTCACCAACGTCGTCGTCGAGGTCGACGGGGACACGGCCGACGTGCGGTCGCGCTTCACCGTCTACCAGGCGACCGACGCGCTCCCCCTCCAGCCCATCATCGCCGGCGACTACGCCGACCGGTTCGCCCGCGTCGACGGCACGTGGCGCTTCGCCGAACGGGTGATGAAGCCCGCCCTCTACGGCGACCTCTCCCAGCACCTCCTGATCGAAGCCCACCGGGCGGGGGACCAGGGATGACCGCCGGGCTCTTCGACGTCGCCGGCAAGCGGGCGCTCGTCACCGGCGGCAGCCGCGGCATCGGGCTCATGATCGCCCGGGGCTTCGTGGAGGCCGGGGTCCGGGTCACCGTGTCGTCGCGCAAGGCCGAGGTGTGCGACGCGGTCGCCGCCGAGCTCTCGACGATCGGGGAGTGCCGGTCGATGCCCGCCGACCTCTCGACGGAGAGCGAGTGCCGTCGCCTCGCCGCGCAGGTGATCGAGGCCGAGGGCGGCTCACTCGACATCCTGGTCAACAACGCCGGCGCCACCTGGGGCGCGCCGATGGACGACTTCGACGACGCCGCCTGGGACCGGGTGCTCGACCTGAACGTGAAGGGCGTCTTCCACCTCACCCGGTTCCTGCGCGACGCCCTCGCCGCGGCCGCCACGCCCGAGGACCCGTCCCGGGTCATCAACATCGGGTCCGTCGACGGCCTGCACGTCCCGCTGCTCGAGACCTACTCGTACTCGTCGTCGAAGGCCGCCGTGCACCACCTCACCCGGGTCCTCGCCGCCCGGCTGGCCCCCGAGCTGATCACCGTCAACGCCATCGCCCCCGGGCCCTTCGAGTCCAAGATGATGGCGGCCACCCTCCAGGCCTTCGGCGAGGAGATCCGCCGCTCGGTCCCGCTCGGACGCATCGGCGAGCCGTCCGACGTCGCAGGGACGGCGATCTTCCTGTCGTCGCACGCGGGTCGCTACCTGACCGGCGCGGTGATCCCGGTCGACGGCGGCCTCAGCACCACCGTCTGATCCCGTCCCCGGTCAGGTGAACAGCGCGAGTCCCACCACGCCGAGGACCAGCACCGCCACGACGGCGAGGCCCACGAACCACATCACCCCGCCACGGCGGGTTCGCCCGAAGTCGACCACGTCGTGGCGGCTGTGCTCGAGGCGGTAGTGGTCGTCGGCCGGTGTGCCCACCTTCGGCAGAGGGGCACGCGGCTTGCGGGGCTTGGCGGTCTTCTTGTGGTTCGCCACGGTCGGTGACGGTAGCCCGGGGTGCCGACGAGGGACGAACGGCCCTACGCGGCCGGCGGCGCGATGGGTAGGTTCGGAAGCGTGGCCGATCATCCGCGGGGCACCACGATCGTCGACGTCTTCTGGAGCAATGCGGCCCGCTACGGCCCCCGCCCGGCGTTGCGGACCCGGGGTACCGAGGGCTGGTCGGTGCTCACCTGGGAGGACTACGCCCGCTCCGTGCGGCGGATGGCCGCCGGCCTGGTGGGCCTGGGGCTCGACGCCGGCGACCGGGTCGGGATCCTCTCGGGGAACCGCGCCGAGTGGCACCAGAGCGACATGGCCGTGTTGAGCGCCGGCGCGGTGACCGTCCCCGTGTACCCGACGAACTCCTCGAGCCAGGTGGCCTACGTGCTGTCGCACTCCGGGTGCCGGGCGGTCGTCGTCGAGGACATCGACCAGCTGGCCAAGGTGCTGCTGCGGCGCGACGAGCTGCCCGACCTGGAGCGGATCATCGTCATCGACCGGCCGGCCGGACTCGACCACGAGCTGGTCGGAGACCTCGACGAGCTGGCCGACGAGGGTGACGACGAGCTGCGCCGCCACCCGACGGTGGTCGAGGAGCGCACCGCCGCGCTGCGACTCGACGACCTGGCCACCCTCGTCTACACGTCGGGGACGACAGGGCGCCCGAAGGGGGCGATGCTCACCCACGGCAACGTCGCCGCCAACATCGAGCACGTCACCGCGGTGGTGCCGATCGGACCGGACGACCGGTTCCTGTCCTTCCTGCCGCTCTCCCACATCGCCGAGCGGACGGTGAGCCACTTCGGGCAGGTGCTGTCGGGCGGGGAGACCTGGTTCGCGCAGAGCCTGGCGTCCGTGCCGGAGGACCTGCTCGACGCCCGGCCGACGATCTTCTTCGCCGTGCCCCGCGTCTGGGAGAAGTTCCGCGAGGGCATCCGCGAGAAGGTGGAGACCTCGCCGCGGCCGCAACGAGTGCTCGCCGAGGCCTACCTCGACCTCGCCGCGCGTCGCGGCGGCGTGACCGGCTCCGGCGACGCCCTCGACACGTGGGGCACCGTCCGCTTCGCGGCGCTCGACGCCGTGGTCGGCCGTTCGGTCCGGGCCGGGCTCGGGCTCGACAAGGCCCGCTTCCTCGTCTCCGGCGCAGCGCCCGTGCACCCCGACCTGCTGCGCTGGTTCGACGGCATGGGGCTCACGGTGGCCGAGGTCTACGGCCAGACCGAGGACTGCGGGGTGACGACCCTCAACCCCCCCGGGGCGGTCCGCGTCGGCACCGTCGGACCGGCGGTGCCCGGGGTGGAGGTGCGCGTCGCCGACGACGACGAGATCCTGGTCCGCGGCGCGAACGTGAGCCCGGGCTACTACGCCGAGCCGGCGGCCACCGCCGAGCTGCTCGACGCCGACGGGTGGATGCACACCGGCGACCTCGGCGCGCTCGACGACGACGGCTACCTCACCATCACCGGCCGCAAGAAGGACCTCATCATCAACTCCTCCGGCAAGAACATCTCGCCCCAGGAGATCGAGACCCGGCTCCGGTTCGAGCCGCTCGTCTCCCAAGCGGTGGTCGTCGGCGACGGCCGCCCGTACCTCACCGCGCTGTTGACCCTCGACCCGGAGATGGTCCGGGAGTGGGCCGCCCACCACGGGCGCCAGGGGGTCACAGTCGACCCCGAGGCCATGGCCACCGATCCGGCCGTGCTCGCCGAGATCGCCGAGAGCGTCGAGCGGGTCAACGCCGAGCACGCCCGTGTCGAGGGCATCAAGCGGTGGCACGTCCTGCCACGCGACCTCACCATCGACAGCGGCGAGCTGACCCCGACGCTGAAGGTGAAGCGCCAGGTGGTGGCGTCGCGCTGGGCCGACGAGATCGAGGCGATGTACGCCGGCTGACCGTCAGGCGAGGGCCAGCACGGCGGCGAACTCGTCCTCGAGGCAGCGGGTGAGCAGCTCGGGATCGGGGACGGCTGCCGAGTCGGTGCACACGCCGATGCACGCGTCGTCGAGGCACGACATGAGCGCCACGGAGAGCGCCGAGCCACCGGTCGGCGCGAAGGGGTACCAGCTCAGCACCTCCGCGCCCGCCAACCAGCAGCGTTGGGGGATGCCGGGAACGTTGGTGCAGACGAGGTCGATGTTGCGCAGCATCGAACCGAAGACCGCGGTCGTGACGGTGCGGGGCAGGGCGCCCAGCGCGCCGGCGAGGGCGTCGGTGTAGTCGTTGGCCGGCTCGGCCCGCCCCGCCCGGGCGCGGTCGCCGAGGACGCGCATCCGTTCCGCCGGATCGTCGATGTCGGCCGGCACGGCGAAGCGGGCAGGGCTGAAGCGGTTGCCGGCGATCGGATCGGCGCCGTTGCGCACGCTCACCGGCATCGTGACGCGGAGGCGATCGACGGCCACGGCATGGTGAGCGTGGTACGCGGCCAACCCGCCGATCACCGCCGACAGGTAGGCGTCGTTCGCCGTCCCCCCCACCGAACGTCCCGCAGCACGCAGGTCGGTGAAGGGCACGCGGAGCACGTGGAGGCGACGGGTCAGGCTCCGGCCGCGCATCAGGGGCGAGGACGGGGCGCTGACCGGGCGCAGCAGCCGACCGATGGAGGGGGCCAGCTCGCCGAGACGGGGCACGGTGGTGCGGGCGAACTCGGGGAGGGCCCTGAGCAGGTCGGCGGCCGCCGCGGCGCGCTCGCCGGTGGCGTAGAGGGCCAGCTCGAGCGGTGACGACGCCGACTGCGGCACCGGCGCGACGGGCAGCTCGCCCTCGACGACGTCGGCCCGGTCGTCGAGGATCAACAGGGCCAGCTCGACACCGCCGATCCCGTCGGTGAGGGAGTGGTGGATCTTCTGGATCAGCGCCGCCCGACCGTCGGCGAGGCCTTCGACCAGGGTGAACTCCCAGAGCGGTCGGCACCGGTCGAACCCGGCCATCGCCGCCGGCTGGGCCATGTCGAGCACGGCCCGCAGGTCGCCCGGTGCCGGGCAGCGGACCCTGCGCAGATGGAAGGCGAGGTCGAAGTGCTCGTCGACGACCCAACGCGGCGGACCGATCCCGAGCGGTGCGTCGACGATCCGCTCCCGCAGGCGGGGGATGAGCCGGCTGACCCGGTCCATCCGGGCGACCAGGCGGTCCCAGTCGGGGGCGGTCTCGAGCTCGCTCACCGCCACGATCGTCGAGCGCAGCACGGGATCCTGCTCGATGTCCCACAGCACGGCGTCGGACGGGTCGAGTGGGTCGTGGGTGCGGGGCGCCGACGCCCGACCCCCGACCCCGATCGGGCGGCCTGCGTCGTTGTCGTCGTCGTCCATCACGAAGCTCTCCCCCGGGCAGGGTGCCCGGACCGAGACGGTACTCCCCGACCGTAGGCTTCGGACATGTCCGACCTGCTCGGCCCGATGCCCCCGACGCCCGACGTCGGGCCGGTGGCCCCCGACGCGGGCCGGCTCGAGCCCCTCTCCCCGGGGGTCTTCGTGTGGCGGGGGACCGACGGATCGGGCGGCCCGGGACCGAACGCCGGGGTGATCGTCGAGGACGACGGGATCACCCTCGTCGACACCGTCGCCGCGCCCTCGGCCGCCCGAGCCCTCAACGAGCAGCTCAAGGGGTTCCGGGTCCCGGTCCGGCGGGTGGTGTACACGTCGAGCCACGTCGACGCGGTGGGCGGCTCGTCGGTGTTCTGGATGGCGGCCCGCTACGGACGCGCGCAGACCAGTGCCCTCCTCGACCAGCCCGTCCCGATCGATGCCTACCGGCGACTCGTCCCGGCCTACGCCGACGAGTTCGACGAGACCTTCGCCACCCGTCCGGTGTCGCACACCATCACCGGCGCGGCTTGGCTCACCGAGAAGGTGTGCGTCGTGCCGACCACGGGCCCGCAATCCGAGAGCCTCGTCGTGCTCGTCCCGTCGGCGGGGGTGCTCTTCGCCGGTTCTGTCGCCGTGTTCGAGACGACGCCCAACGCCTACGACGGCGACCCGGAGGCGTGGGCCGACGCGCTGGGCGAGCTCGGCGAGCAGGCACCGGTCGTCGTACCCGGGGTGGGTCCGGTGGGTGACGCCGGCTCGATGCTCGTGCTGCAGGCCTACCTCTACGCGGTCGTCGACGCCGAAGGCGACCCCCGTCGCATCCCCGACGGGCCGTGGGACGACTGGTCGGGGCGCGACCTCGACGCGGTGAACTGCGAACGCGCGCTGCGCCTGGCCGCCGGCGACGACTCGGTCCCCGAGGCGATGCTGCGCCGGCTCGGCCTCGTCTGAACCGACCGTCCCGCCCCGGCCGACCGGCGAGTCGGGGGAGGCGGCCGTGGGCGGGACCTAGGGTGGCCCGCCATGGGGGAGGACGAACGGGAACCGCGACGGGTCACGGGGACCGAGCCGGCCTTCGAGGCGCCCGCGGTGGTGGCACCGACTGTCCCTGCGGCCACCACCGTCCTGTTGCGTGACGCCGACGAACGGGTCGAGGTGTTGATGGTCCGGCGCAACTCCCGGCTCGAGTTCGCCGGAGGCATGTGGGTCTTCCCCGGCGGCCGCATCGACCCGATCGACTACCCGGACGGGAGAGCGGTCCCCGAGGACCCCGACGCCGTGCTGGTCGCCGCCCGACGCGCCGCGGTCCGCGAGGCGTCAGAGGAGACGGGCCTCGACGTCGACGAAGCCTCCCTCGTGTGGTTCTCGCACTGGACGCCACCACCGGTGACCCCGAAGCGGTTCGCGACGTGGTTCTTCGCCGCGCCGGCGCCCCGAGACCTCTCCCGGCTCGCCGCCGACGGCGGCGAGATCCACGACGTGGGGTGGTTCGAGCCCGCCGAGGCCATGCGACGCCGCAACGCCGGCGAGATCGAGCTCGCCCCGCCGACCTGGATCACGTTGGAGCAGTTGCAGGGTCACCGTGACGTCGACGCCACGCTCCGCCACCTCACGGCCGCGCCCCCCGAGCACTTCACCACCCGTTTCGCCCGCGTCGAGGACGGGGCGGTGGCGATGTACCACGGCGACGCCGGCTACGCCGACGAGGACCCGACGCGGGACGGGCCCCGGCACCGCCTCTGGATGGTGGCCGACGGCTGGCGCTACGAGCGCTCGGTCACCGACCGAGGATGACCCGGGCCTGCATCACGACGGCCAGGGCGATGGGAGCCAGGAGCAGGACCACCATGACCCAGGCCACGGTCCGCTTCCACCCGGTGGCCGATGCCGCCGCCCGCCCGAAGGCCCCGAAACGCTCGATCTCCCCCTCGACCGTCCACTGGTTGTGGCGGAAGCCCGGGAACCCCGGTTCCGGATGGGCGATGACGGCGTGCACGGTCGGGCGGCTGGCCAGGTAGTCGTCGTCGAAGCGCAGCTCGTCGAAGCGGGGGTCGTCGAACATCACGTCGTCGGCGGACTCGTCGCCATAGCGTCCGTCGATCCCCGGTTCGAGCGGATCGCCGTTGGCGTCGCGCTGCTCCGGGCGCCGGTCGTCGTCCACCCCGCCACGCTACCCAGCCCGCGGCACGCCGGCCGGGGCGGCGGGGGCTCCTCCCGGGCCCGGGTGCTAGGAAGGGGAGCCCTGCTGCGCCGAACCGCCTCGCGAGGACCACACCGATGAGCGACACCCCCTCCGCCCCCGACGACGACCTGCTCTGGGAGGTGGGCGACGACGGGGTGGCCTGGCTCACGCTGAACCGCCCCGACGCCGCGAACGCCATCACCCCCGACCAGCGCAACCGCACGATCGAGCTCCTCGACGCCGCCAGCAGCGACCTCAACGTGCGCGTGGTCGTCCTGACCGCCGCCGGCGAGCGCCACTTCTGCACCGGTGCCGACCTCCGGGTCTCGACGATCCCCGTCAACCCGGGCCCCGACGACGCCCCTGACAAGGCCCTCGGCGACGTGGGCCGCAACATCAAGCGAGGGGCCCAGCGGCTGATCTCGTCGATCCTCGACTGCGAGAAGCCGGTCATCTGCGCCGTGAACGGCACCGCCGCGGGGATCGGCGCCCACATCGCCTTCGCGAGCGACCTCGTGATCGCCGCCGACAACGCCAAGTTCATCGAGGTCTTCGTCCGCCGGGGCATCACGCCCGACGGCGGAGGGGCCTACCTGTTGCCCAGGATCGTCGGGATGCAGAAGGCCAAGGAGCTCATCTTCTTCGGTGACGACGTGCGCGCCGCCGACGCCGAGCGCATCGGCCTGGTCAACAAGGTGGTGCCCCAGGCCGAGCTGCGCGCCGCCGCCGAGGAGTGGGCGACCAAGCTGGCCTCGTCGCCCACCAAGGCGGTCAGCCTCTCGAAGTGGCTGTTGAACCGCAGCCTCGACTCGGGTCGCGGCCAGGCCTTCGAGGACGAGGCCTGGGCGCAGGAGATGGCGTCGTACACCCAGGACTTCCAGGAGGGCGTGGCCGCCTTCAAGGAACGGCGCGAGGTGCGCTACCGGGGTTGGTAGCGACGCCGCCGCCCGCCGACCACCCGAACCACGCGGAGGAGACCGTCATGGCCGGATCCACGAACGACAGCCACGACGACCGGCTCGACGCCCTCGACCGCCTGGCCGCCGTCGAGGCCATCGGACGGCTCAAGGCCCGCTACTTCCGCAGCATGGACACCAAGGACTGGGTCGGGTTCGCCGACGTCTTCGCCCCCGACGCCGTCATGGACATGCGCGACGAGGCCGGCGAGGAGATCCAGGGCAACGAGGCGATCGCCGCGTTCGTCTCGGGTTCGATCGACGGCGTCGTCACCGTGCACCACGGCCACATGCCCGAGATCACCCTCGAGTCACCCACCGAGGCGACCGGCATCTGGGCCATGGAGGACCGCCTCGAGTGGCCGCCCGGCTCGCCGATCGTGTCGATGCAGGGGTTCGGCCACTACCACGAGCGCTACGTGAAGCTCGGTGGGCAGTGGCGGATCGCCCACCTCCGCCTCAGCCGGCTGCGTCGCGACATCGTGCTGCCCGAGGACTGACCGGCGCGACAGGGGTGTGCCCCGCCGCCCGGCCGAGGCGGATCAGGGACCGGTGAGCGCGGTGTGCAGGATGCGTCCCATCGTGGTCACCATCGCCTCGCGGCTGGTGCCGCGACGCTCGAAGGTCTGGCGGAAGCTGGTGAGGCGGTCGAGGGCGGCGAGCATCGCGCCGGCGGTCGCGAAGGGCTCGAGGTCGAGCGGCAGCCGACCGGCGGCCTGCGCCTCGGTCACCTTGGCCACCATGGCCGCCAGCAACGGCTCGTTGTACGACCGCCGCACGGCGCGGAACCGGGGGTCGCCCTCGTCGGCCCGCAGGTGCATGATCCGCAGCACCGCCTGGCGCTCGCCCCAGAAGTCCATGTACGCGCTGACCAACGTGCGCGCCTGGTCGAGCCCGTCGGGCCCCGTCCAATCCGTCGCGAAGCGCTCGGAGAAGGCCTCGACCCCCGCCACCGCCTCCGTGGCGAGGGCCAGGATGGCGTCCTCGACGTCGGCGAAGTACTGGTAGAAGGTCCCCGGCGACGCGCCCACCTCTCGGGCCACGTCGATGACCTTCAGGTCGAGCGCACCGTGGGTGCGCAGGAGCGCCGCCGTGGCGTCGAGGATGCGCCGCCGCGTCTGGATGGCTCGCCGGCCGATGACCCGACCGTCGGTGGCGACGACGCCGTCGACCGTCGACTGCCCGTCGTCGATCCCGCCTGTCACGGCCTCGCCTCCCGTCGGCTACTGGGTGCCGTAGACGGGAGCGGGCGGGGGGGCGGCGGCGAGGAGCTGGTCGACGACCGGGCCGAGCTCGGCGGGGTCCCACCGGTCCCCCTTGTCGACCGGGGTGCCGTGCTGCCACCCGTCGGCGACGCTCAGCTCGCCACCGGCGCACTCGAACATGCGGCCCGTGACGTGGCCGCTCTGCTCGCTGCCCAGCCACACGACGATCGGGCTGATGTTGGCGGGGTCCATGGCGTCGAAGCCCGACTCGGGCCGGGCCATCATCTCGGCGAAGGCGTCCTCGGTCATCCGGCTGCGCGCCGACGGGGCGATGGAGTTGGCGGTCACGCCGATCCGGCCCAGCTCGGCGGCGATGTTGATGGTGAAGGTGGCGATGCCGGCCTTGGCGGCGGAGTAGTTGGCCTGAGCGATGCTCCCCATGAGCCCGGCCCCGGAGGAGGTGGTGATGACCCGGGCCGCCCGCTGGCGCTCGGCCTTCGACTCGGCCCGCCAGTACTCGACGGCCCGCTTCACGGGACAGAAGGTGCCCCTGAGGTGCACCCGCATCACCGCGTCCCAGTCGTCGACGGTCATGTTGACGAACATGCGGTCGCGCACGATGCCGGCGTTGGTGACGACCACGTCGAGGCCGCCGAAGACCTCGATCGCGGAGTTCACCAGGTTGCCGGCGCCGTCCCAGTCGCTGATGTCGTCACCGTTGACGATCGCCGCACCGCCCATCGCCTCGATCTCGGCGACGACCTCCTGGGCGGGGCTCATGTCGACGCCCTCGCCCTGCAGCGAGGCCCCGAGGTCGTTCACCACGACCATGGCGCCCTCGGCCGCGAAGGCGAGGGCGTGGGCCCGGCCGAGGCCACGTCCCGCTCCGGTGATCGCCACGACCCGTCCGTCACAGATACCCATCAGTCCACGTCCTCCTCGTCGGTGTCGGTCATCGTTCCCAGGCCCGCTCGGCCTCGGCGGCCGCGGGGGCCAGCGCCCGCTTGTCGATCTTGCTCATCGGGGTGAGCGGCAGGTCGTCGACCACCACCAGGCAGTCGGGCGCCTTGTAGTCGGCGAGACGCTCCTTGCACCACGCCCGCAGCTCGGCGAGGTCGGGGGTGGCGCCCGGGGCGGCGACGACGAACGCCACGCCGATCTCCCCCAGCACGGGGGCCTCCGTACCCACCACCGCCACCCGATCCACGCAAGGGTGCTGGCCGAGGTGGTTCTCCACCTCGACGGGGTACACGTTGTAGCCCCCGCGGATGTACATCTCGGTGCTGCGCCCGGCGAGGCGGAGGTTGCCGTCGACGTCGACCCGCCCCAGGTCACCGGTGAGCAGCCAACCGTTGCGGTCGACGGCGGCGGCGGTGAGCTCCGGCTCGCGCCAGTAGCGGCGGAACATCGCCCGGCTGCGCAGGCACACGGTGCCGACCTCCCCGGTCGCCACGACCTCGCCGCGGCCCTCCTCGGCGCGGATCTCCATCTCCACGCCCTCACCGGGGGTGCCCACGGTCTCGGCCACCACGTCGTCGGGGTCGTCGACGGCGGTACCCGTCGACACGCACGCCTCGGTGGAGGTGTAGCGCACCACCACGGGGCAGCCGAACGTGGTGCGCATGGCGCGCACCAGCTCGGGCGGCACCCGGGCGGCCCCGGTGCTGACGATGCGCAGGCTCGACGTGTCGGTGGTGGCCAGGTCGGGGTGGGCGAGCATCATCTGCCACTGGGCCGGCACGCCCTGGCCCACCGTGACCCGCTCCCGCTCGATGAGGGCCAGGGCCTCGGCCGCCGACCACGGGGTGGGGATGACGACCGTGGTGATGACGTGGGCCAGCTCGTCCCACACCCGGGTCATGTAGCCCACGTGGGCGAAGGGCAGCGGCGAGAGCCGGCGGTCGCCCATGCGCGACAGCGGGCCGGCGGCCCGGGCCATCGCCGCGAGGCAGGCGTGGTCGAACACCGCGCCCTTCGGCCGGCCGGTGGTTCCGCTGGTCCACACGATCGCCACGGGGTCGGTGCCGACACGGGCGGGGCGGCCGGTGAACGCCGGGTCGCGGGTCGCCTCGGCCAGCTCGGCGAGGCCGAGGGTGGGCCGGCCGTCCACGGGGACGTCGCTCACGACGATGCGGGGGTCGCTGCGCTCGAGGACGTGCGCGGTCTCCGACGGCCCGAGGCGGGGGTTCATGCCGCTGGCCACTGCGCCGAGACGCAGGACGGCCTGGTAGGCGATGGCGTAGTCGATCGAGGACGGAAGGGAGATCCCCACCACGTCGTCGGGCCCGACCCCCGCCGCGGCGAGACGGGTGGCGACGCCGTCGGCGGCGCGGGCCCATCCGGCGAACGTGAGGCGGCGGTCGCCGTCGACGAACGCCTCGGCGTCCCCGGCCACGTCGACGACGGCGTCGAAGAGGTCGGGCACGGTCTCGAAGGCGCCGGTCACGGGCTCCGCGGGCACAGCCATGGCGGCGACACTAGTCCTCTGACGGTTCGTCAGAAACGGCTCGGCGACCGGCGTGCCGACCGGGTGGGGCCGTTTCGCCGTGGTTTCTGACGTCCCGTTAGATTGACCCCGTGACGACCCGAGAACGAGTACCCGCCGTCGAAGGGTGGTTCACCACCACCGAGCCCTACACCCTGATCGGCGGCCGGTGCCCCTCGTGCGGCACCTGCGTCTTCCCACCCCGCTCCGGTGCCTGCCCGAACCCCGGTTGCGAAGCCACCGAGCTCGAGTCCGCCGAACTGTCACGGCACGGCCGGATCTGGTCCTACACCGAGAACCACTACGCCCCCCCGCCGCCGTTCGTCGCCCCCGACCCGTTCGAGCCCTACGCCCTCGCCGCCGTCGAGCTCGAGGAGGAGGGCCTGGTCATCCTCGGCCAGGTCGCCAGGGGCGTGATGGCCGCCGACCTCGAGATCGGCATGCCCGTCGAGGTCGACCTCCAGGTGCTGTTCACCGACGAGGACGGCACCGAGAAGTGGGTGTGGACGTGGGCGCCCACCGTCGACGCGGAGGCGGCCGGATGAGCACCGAGCGCGACCTGGTGATCCTCGGTGCCGGCATGCACCCGTGGGGCAAGTGGGGCCGCAACTTCGTGGAGTACGGGCTCGTCGCGGCGAGGGCGGCCCTCGCCGACGCCGGCGTGGCGTGGCGCGACATCGAGTTCGTGGCCGGCGCCGACACCATCCGCAACGGCTACCCGGGCTTCGTGGCGGCCTCCACCTTCAGTCAGGCGCTCGGGTGGACCGGCGCGCAGATCTCGTCGTCGTACGCGGCCTGCGCCTCGGGGGCCCAGGCGATCCAGTCGGCCCGCGCCCAGCTGCTGGCCGGGTTCGCCGACGTCGCCCTGGTGATCGGCGCCGACACCACCCCGAAGGGCTTCTTCGCGCCGGTGGGCGGCGAACGCAAGGAGGACCCCGACTGGCAGCGGTTCCACCTCCTCGGCGCCACGAACCCGTCGTTCTTCGCGCTCAACGCCCGGCGGCGCATCGACGTCTTCGGCGACACCCCCGAGGACTTCGCCCTCGTGAAGGTGAAGAACTCCCGGGCCGGGGTGGCCAACCCCTACGCCCGGTTCCGCAAGGAGTTCGGCCTCGAGGACTTCGCCTCTTCGCCCATCGTGAGCGACCCGCTGCGCCTGCTCGACATCTGCGCCACCTCCGACGGCGCCGCCGCGCTCGTGGTGTGCACCCCCGAGTACGCCCGGCGCAAGCTCGGCACCCTCGACGGGACCGTGCGCATCAAGGCGGTGGCCAACACCACGCCGACCTACCCGCAGGTGCGCCTGGAGCTGCCCGACATCGCCACCGACTCGAGCGCCGTGGTGGCGCCCCCCGAGCTCGGGTTCAAGGACAGCATCGCCCACAACGCCTACGAGCAGGCGGGGCTCGGCCCCGAGGACATCCACTGCGCCGAGGTCTACGACCTGTCCACCGCCCTCGAGCTCGACTGGTACGAGAACCTCGGGTTCTGTGCCGAGGGCGAGGGCGCCACGCTGGTCCGCGACGGGGTGACCGCCCTCGGCGGCCGCCTCCCGGTCAACCCCTCCGGCGGCCTCGCCAGCTTCGGCGAGGCCATCCCCGCCCAGGCCATCGCCCAGGTCTGCGAGCTCACCTGGCAGCTCCAGGGACGCGCCGACGGCCACCAGGTCGAGGGCGCCACCGTCGGGCTCGCCATCAACCAGGGGCTGTTCGGGCACGGCTCCTGCACCATCGTCGCCCGGTAGCGAAAGGTTCCACCACCATGGCCGAGGCCTACATCGTCGATGCCGTCCGGACCCCCGTGGGGCGTCGCGGCGGCGGACTGTCCACCCTGCACCCCGCCGACCTCGGCGCCGCCAGCATCAGGGCGCTCGTCGACCGCACCAACATCGACCCGGGCGCGGTCGACGACGTCGTGTTCGGCAACGTCGACTCGATCGGGCCGCAGGCCGGCGACATCGCCCGCACCGCGTGGCTGGTGGCCGGCATGCCCGAGCACGTGCCCGGCACCACCGTCGACCGCCAGTGCGGGTCGAGCCAGCAGGCCGTGCACTTCGCCGCCCAGGGCGTGATGAGCGGCACGCAGGACCTCGTCGTCGCCGGCGGCGTGCAGAACATGTCGATGATCCCCATCTCGGCGGCCATGACCGCCGGTGAGGCCTACGGCCACGACACCCCGTTCTCGGGGTCACCTGGCTGGCAGGCCCGCTACGGCGATCAGGAGGTCAGCCAGTTCCGCGCCGCCGAGATGATCGCCGAGAAGTGGGACTGCAGCCGCGACGAGATGGAGGCCTTCGCCGTCGAGTCGCACGAGCGGGCCATCCGGGCCCGCGCCGAGGGACGTTTCGAGACCCAGATCGTCCCCGTGGGCGACGTGACCGCCGACGAGGGCCCCCGCGAGCCGAACTGGGAGAAGATCCGCTCGCTGCCCACCCTCACCGAAGGCGGACGGCTCACCGCCGCCTGCGCCAGCCAGATCTCCGACGCCTCGGCGTCGATCCTCATCGCGAGCGAGCAGGCCCTGAAGGACCACCACCTCACGCCGCGGGCCCGCATCCACCACCTGTCGGTGCGCGCCGACGACCCGGTGTGGATGCTCACCGCGCCGATCCCCGCCACCCGCCACGCCCTCGACAAGACCGGCCTGACCCTCGACGACATCGACCTCGTCGAGATCAACGAAGCCTTCGCCTCGGTGGTGCTGGCGTGGGCCAAGGAGACCGGGGCCGACCTCGCCAAGGTCAACGTCAACGGCGGTGCCATCGCCCTCGGCCACCCGCTCGGCGCGACCGGCGCCCGACTCATGACCACCCTGCTCTGCGAGCTCGAGCGCACCGGCGGCCGCTACGGCCTGCAGACCATGTGCGAGGGCGGCGGTCAGGCCAACGTCACCATCATCGAACGGCTCTGATGTCTGGCGCCCTCCTCGACTGACGCCTCGTCGGGACGCTGGTGTGGCTCGGTCGCTGGCGCTGTGCTGCTGGCGGCGCAGAGCGCCGCGATGCGGGCGGGGCCGCTGGCGCTTTCCCCCGCCCGCCTGCTCCCACTCGCTCAGCAGGTGCACCCCCTGGGCGGAGCGCCGCCGGTGTGGCTCGGCCGCTGGGCTGGGCCCAGCGCGGCGCAAAGCCCGGTCAGGACATCGGGGGGCCGAGCAGGGTGTCGGTGAGGGTGCGGTCGGCGTGCTCGGCTCGCCAGGCCAGCAGGGCCCGGGCGTCGGCCCAGGCCGCTTCGGGGTCGGTGACGGGCGTACGCCACGTCGGGTCGACACCCAGGTCGTAGGTGAGCGCGTCGCCGCCGGCGAACTGCGCGTACGCCCGGTCCTCGCCCCGCAGCACGGTCACCTGCCGCCGCTCGGCCCGCCGATCCGACGGCCAACCCGACCTCTGCCCGGACATCAGCCCGAAGACCCGCCAGTCGAACTCCCAGTGCGCGGCCTGGCGCCACCGCGGCGGCTCCCCGCCGTCGAGGAACGCCGCCAGCGACGCGCCGTCGCACTGGCGGGGGACGTCGATCCCGAGCACGTCGCAGATGGTGGGCAGCACGTCCACGTTCTCGGTGAAGCGGTCCACCACCGTGCCATGGGCCGCCGGGCGGCTCGGATCGCGCACGATCCCGAGCACGTGGTAGCTCGACTCGAACCACCCGAACTTGTCCACCAGCCCGTGGTCGCCGAGCTGGTCGCCGTGGTCGCTGGTGACGACGACCACGGTGTCGTCCCACTGGCCCCGCGCGCGCAACGCCGCTCCCAGCCGCTCGATCTGGTGGTCGACGTCGCCGATCATCCCGTAGTACTGCGCCCGCATCCGACGGACCGCGCTCTCGTCGGTCGGAGCCGCCGCGAATGGGAGGTCGAGCAGCATCCGGTGCAGGCGGTGCAGGTCCTCGGCGGGGGCGACGGGAATCGGGAGGTCGACGTCGTCGGGCGCGTACGCCGTCGACCACTCCCCCGCCGCGGCGTACGGCGGGTGGGGGCGCAGGTAGCTGAGGTGGGCGAACCAGGGACCGTCGCGCTCGGCGTGCCACGCCAGGAAACGGTCGGTGAGGAAGGCACTGATGCCGAGCTCCGCCGGCCGGCGGGGCTCGGTGGCCAGCGCGCCCGCGGCGTCGCCCGGCACGTCACCGCCCCGGCCGGCCACCCACTCCCGCCAGGCGGCCTGCGAACCCGTCAGGTCGAGACCCACGGCGAAGCCGGGCAGCACCCCCTCGTAGGTGGACAGGCGAGGATCGGCCGCGTCGTCGACCGTGCGCGGGTCGACGGCCTGGTCGGTGTAGCCGAACAGCGTCGGGTCGCGTCCGGCCCGCCGGGCCACCCGGGCGACGTTGTCGAAGCGGTCGTCGAGCGGGGTGCCGTTGGCCACCACCCGGTTGTTCATCTGGTAGGTGCCCGTGTAGAGCGCCGCCCGCCCCGGGGCGCACGGCGCCGCCTGGCTGTAGTGCCGGGCGAGGCGGACACCCCCGGCGGCCAACGCGTCGAGACCGGGGGTGCGCAGGACCGGGTGCCCGGCGGCCGAGAGGCAGTCGCCGCGGAACTGGTCGAGCGTGATGAGCAGCACGTTCACGGTGGCCAGCAGGGTAGGCCCGGCCCCGGTCCCGGCGGGATCCGATCCCCCGCCGCGTAACGTCGGGGCATGGACGCGCTCGGCCCCACTCCGGCCTCCCTCGGACCCGAGGCCCTCGACCACTTCGCGACCACCGGGTGGTTGCTCACCGAGCCGCTCGACGGCGCGTCGGTCGACGCGCTGGCCGGCTGGGTCGACGAGGTGTCGGCATGGCCCGACGGCGCGGGCCGCTGGCTGCACTACCGCGAGGCCACCGACGACGGTCCCCGGCTGTGCCGCAGCGAGAACTTCGTCCCCTTCCACACCGACCTCCGTGAGCTGCTCACCTCGGGACCCCTCCTCGCGATCGCCTCGGCCCTCCTCGGCGAGCCGGCGGTGCTCTACAAGGAGAAGATCAACCACAAGGCGCCGGGAGGCGCCGGCTACTCGCCCCACCAGGACGCCCCCGCCTACCGCTTCGTCGAGGTGCACGTCTCGTGCATGGTGGCCGTCGACGACGCCACCCTCGACAACGGCTGCCTCGAGGTGGTGGCCGGCGCCCACCACGAGCTGTTGCCCACCGACGACACCGGGTGCATCCGGGCCGATGTCGTCGAGACGCTCGACTGGCAGCCCGTCGAGGTGCACGCCGGCAAGGTGCTGTGGTTCCACTCGCGCACCCCGCACCGCTCCGGGCCCAACCGCTCGACGTCGTGGCGACGGGCGCTGTACCCGACCTACAACGCCGCCCGCGAGGGCGACCTGCGCGCCGCGTACTACCGGCGCAAGCTCGAGGAGTTCGCGGCCGCCGCGGCGTCGGGCGACGACCGGGTGCCGGTGTCGCTGATCGGCGACT
Source organism: Acidimicrobiales bacterium (assembly GCA_025455885.1). Classification (NCBI taxonomy): domain Bacteria; kingdom Bacillati; phylum Actinomycetota; class Acidimicrobiia; order Acidimicrobiales; species Acidimicrobiales bacterium. The sequence goes on along the minus strand of JALOLR010000004.1, from coordinate 21,154 downwards.
TCCAGGGCCGCGTGCTGCGATGAAGCCGGCGGCGCACGCCGCCTCGGTGGCCGAGGTGCTCGACCTGCTCACCACCTTCGGCGCCGACCGGTACGACGAGGAGGTCAGCCAGCTCGACCACGCCCTCCAGTGCGCCGCCCTGGCCCGGCGGGCCGGTGCGTCCGACGACCTGGTGGCCGCGGCGCTCCTCCACGACGTGGGCCACCTCCTGGCCCTCGCCGAGGACCGTCCGTTCCGCGCCGGCGTCGACGACCACCACGAGACCGCGGGTGCGGCGTGGCTCACCCCCCTGTTCCCGTCGTCGGTCACCGGCCCGATCGCGGCTCACGTGCGCGCCAAGCGCCACCTGGCGGCCACCGACCCCGACTACCTCGCCGCTCTGTCCCCGGCGTCGACGCGCAGCCTGGAGGTACAGGGCGGACCGCTCTCGGCCGCGGAGGCGGCGGCCTTCGCCGCCGGCGCGGTGGCCGCGGACGCCGTTGCCCTGCGTCGCTGGGACGACCTCGGCAAGGTCGACGGGCTGGAGGTGGCGCCCCTCGCCGCCCACGTCGATCTGCTCACCCGGCTGGCCGACCGCCGGACCGGGGGTGGCGGGGGCTGAGCGGTGCTCAGCCCACCTCTGCGCCGAGCAGCGACACGAAGCTGACCATCTCGCCGGGGTAGCCGCCGAGGTTGTGGGTGAGGGCCAGCTTGCGGCCCGCGGCCAGGCTCGAGACGGTGCGCTCCTCGGGCGCCTCTCCCCGGAGCTGCAACCACGCCTCGAACATCATCCGCAGCCCCGACGCCCCGACCGGGTGGCCGAAGCTCTTCAAGCCCCCGTCGGGGTTGACGGGCAGCTCGCCGTCGAGGTCGAACACGCCGTCGAGCACGTCACGCCAGGCCGTGCCCCGCTCGGAGAACTGCAGGTCCTCCATCAGCACCAGCTCGGTGGGCGTGAAGCAGTCGTGCACCTCGGCGAGCGCGATCTCGGCCCGGGCGTCCTTCACCCCGGCCTGCGCGTAGGCGTCCTCGGCGCAGGCGGCGATCTCCGGGAAGGTCGTGTAGTCGTAGGACGGGTTGATGAGCCCGGATCCGTTGCCGGCCACGAACGACAGGGCCTTCACGAAGACCGGGGTGTCGGTGTAGCGGTGGGCGTCCTCGGCCCGACACACGATGGCGGCCGCCGCCCCGTCGGCCACACCGGCGCAGTCGAACACCCCGAGGGTGCCTGCCATCTTGGGTGCCCGCTCGACCTGCTCGACGCTGATCTCCTTGCGGAACTGGGCGCGTTCGTTGCGGGCCCCGTTGAAGTGGTTCTTGCGAGCGATGTGGGTCAGCACGGCCCGCATCGTCTCGTCGTCGACGCCGTACTTGTTGCCGTAGGCGGGCACGATCATCGAGAACATGGCCGCCGCGGTGAGGGTACGCCCCGTCCCGTCGCTCGGGATCGGGAAGGCGTTGAGGCCCTGGTAGCCGGTGTCCTTCACCTTCTCGGCGCCCACCACCATCACGAGGTCGTAGGCGCCCGACGCGACCGCGTAGGCCGCTTGGCGGAGGGCCTCGGAACCCGTGGCGCAGTAGTTCTCGACCCGGGTGACGGGCTTGTTCTGGAGCTGGAGCGGCCGGGCCAGGGTGATGCCGCTCATCCCGCTCTGGGCGGTTCCGAACCAGTAGGCGTCGACGTCGTCCTTGGTGACGCCGGCCGACGCGTAGGCGTCGGCGGCGGCGTCGATCATCAGGTCGTCGAGGCCCTTGCCCCAGTTCTCGATGAAGTTGGTGCACCCCATCCCGACGATGGCGACGCGGTCGCGGATGCCATGACTAGCCACGGACCAACCGTCCCTTCCAGAAGTAGTTGTGGATGCCGTCGGCCGTGAAGAGGCGACGGAAGGTCATCTCGACCCGCTTGCCGATCTCCACCTCCTCGACGTCGGTGTCGGTGAGCTCGATGGGCAGGCGACCGCCGCCGTCGAAGTCGACGACGGCGAAGACGATGGGCGGACTGGGCGAGTAGGCGATGCGGTCGACGGTGAACGTGGCGATGGTGCCCTGCACGTCAGCCATCGGCACGGGCTCCATCTCGTCGGTGCGTTCCCCGTCCATCGACACCCGCGACGGCGGGAGGAACACCGTGCCCGACTCACGGTCACGCGAGCCCACGAACCCGAACTTCCACTCGGCCGAGCGGGCCGCGGCGGTGCCCGACGGCCGGGCCGGCTCGGGACGGCGGGGAGGCTCGACGGCCACCATCCCGCGCCACGACAGGAAGCGGCCGTAGCCGACGGGGGCGCCGGTGGCGATCTGGTCGGCGACCGTGCGAGCGGGCGTGAAGGACGCGATCGCCGGGGTGGTCCTGAAGACCAGCACCTCGGCGCCGTCGCCCACCGTGACGAGGGCGAGGACCGCGCCGGCGTCGGACTGCTCGAGCAACGAGGCCAGCAGCAGGCCCGGCTGGGCCGCCCCGGTGGCGCCGACGGTGTCGGTGAGGTCGCCGACGACGGACGCCGCACCCAGCCGACCGGCGACGGCCTTGCCGATGCGGGCGGTGGGGGCGGCGACGGCGACGGTCACCTCGTCGGCCGCCACCCCTGCGGCGGCCAGGGCCTCGGCCCACGCGTCGCGGGCCAGGCCCACGTAGGTGAGCTCGGAGAACTTGTCGTCCCAGACCTTGGACCGGACGTCGCCGGGCGCCCGCCACCGGTCGACGAACTCGACGGTGGCGGAGGCGCCGCCGAGATACTCGGCCACCACGCCGTCACCGTCGCCGATGAGCACGGCGGCGGCGGCGTCACCACCGGCGGCCTCGTCGGCCGAGCCGGCGAGGCCGGTGCGGAGGTCGCCCGTGGCGACCAGGGTGGTGCCGGTGCCCTGGAGGGCGAGGCGCAGCCCGCCGACCGCCGAGCGCACCGAGGCGCCGAGGTCGAGGGCGGTGGCGGACGGGTCGAGGCGCAGTGCAGCGTGCACGGCGGTGGCGTTGGTCTTGTCGGCGTAGGCCGGCGCCGCGGTGGCGAACAGGAGGGTGTCGGGTCGGGCGGCGACGGCCCTCAGCGCCAGCCGGGAGGCCTCGACGGCCATGGTGGTGGTGTCCTCGTCGAACGACGCGACGGTGCGTGTGCCCTTGCCACCGCCCTGCCCGATGAACGGTGCGATCTGGGTCCGGTCGAGTCGCCGATAGGGGAGGTACGCCCCCCACGAGAGGATGCCGCGCATGGCGGCGACCCTATCTGATGGTCCGTCAGAAACCAGCGGGCGCCGTCCCGCCCACCAGCACGACCCGGTGGGGCGCTGTGCCATGATCGACCTCCGAGGGGGGCGAACATGACCGACACGCCACGCGTGCTCGACGAGTTGGGGTTCTACGTGCTGGCCGGCCAGCCGTCGTCGTCACGGGACCTCGTGACCGAGGTCGTGGAGGGCGAGCGCCTCGGGCTCGGCACCGCCTTCGTCTCCGAGCGCTACAACAAGAAGGAAGCGGCCACCCTGTGCGGGGCCGCCGGGGCGGTGAGCGAGCGGATCCGGATCTCGACGGCGGCGACGAACCACAACACCCGCCACCCCATGGTCACCGCCGGCTTCGCCCGGACGATGCAGAGCCTGACCGGTGGCCGGTTCACCCTCGGCCTCGGACGGGGCATCGCGATGATGCAGGACGCGTTCGGGATCGGTCGCATCACCACCGCCCAGATGGAGGACTTCGCCGGCCTCATGCGCCGGCTGTTCCGCGGCGAGGTGATCATCGGCCACGACGGACCGGCAGGCAGCTACCCGGTGCTGCACCTCGACGCCGAGCTCGACGAGCACCTGCCGATGGGGATGGTGGCCTTCGGCCCGGAGACCCTGAAGCTCGCCGGTCGGTGCTTCGACGAGGTCGTCCTGCACACGTTCTTCACGGACGAGACCACGGCGCGATGCGTGCGCACGGTGAAGGAGGCCGCCGAGCAGGCCGGCCGCGACCCAGCCGACGTGCAGGTGTGGTCGTGCTTCGCCACCGTCACCGACCTCGTCCCCGAGGATCAACGGCTCATGAAGCTGGTCGGGCGCCTCGGCACCTACCTCCAGGGCTACGGAGCACTGCTCGTGCGCACGAACGGCTGGGACCCCGCCGTGCTCGAGCGGTTCCTCGCCGACCCCGTGGTGTCGAGCGTGCGGGGACTCGACGTCGTGGGCACCACCGAGCAGCTCGAGCACGTCGCCACCCTCATCCCCGACGAATGGCTCGCCCCGTCGGCGACGGGCTCGCCGACCGACTGCGTCGCCGCGGTCCGCAACCAGTTCGACCTCGGGTGCGACGGCGTCATCATGCACGGCGCCACCCCCGCCGAACTGGCCCCGGTGGCGGCCGCGTACCGCGAGGCCGTCGGGTGAGCTCCCGCCACCGCACCTACTGCCGGCTCTGCGAGGTGGGGTGTGGCCTCGTCGCCGAGGTCGAGGCCGGTCGTGTCACCCGCCTGCGGCCCGACCGCGACCACCCGGTCACCTCCGGCTTCGCGTGCAACAAGGGACTCCTCGCCGCCGAGATCCACGACGACCCCGCACGGGTCGACCGCCCGCAGCGCCGCGCCGCCGACGGGACCGTCACCGAGGTCGACTGGGACGGGGCTCTCGACGACATCGCCGCCCGCCTGGGCGCGATCGTCGAGGAGCACGGACCGTCGGCGGTGGCGCTGTACCTGGGCAACCCCACGGCGTTCAACGCCACCGCCGGGCCGGCCGCCGGGCTGTTCCTGCTCCAGCTCGGCTCCGACCGCCTCTTCACCGCCGCCTCCCAGGACTGCGCCAACAAGTTCGCCGTCGCCGAGCTGCTGTGGGGGTCGGCCCAGGTCCACCTGATCCCCGACCTCGACCGGACCGACCACCTGCTCCTGCTCGGCACCAACCCCCGGGTCAGCAAGGGCTCGTTCCTCTCCGTGCCCGACCCGGTCGGCCGTCTCGCCGCCATCGAGGCCCGGGGCGGGGTCGTGCGCTTCGTCGACCCTCGCCACGGCGAGCCGAACGTCGGCGAGACGATCCAGATCCGCCCCGACACCGACGTCTACCTGCTCGCCGCGATGCTCTGCGAGATCGACCGGACGGTCGGCTTCGACCCCGACGGCGCGGCCCGGGTCACCGACCTCGACGAGCTGCGGTCCTTCGTCAGCGGGTTCGCACCCGAGAGGGTGGCCGACGTCGTCGGCGTGGACGCCTCGGTCATCGCCACGATGGCCCACGACTTCGCCGCGGCTCCCACCGCGTCGGCCCACCTCTCCACCGGCGTGAACATGGGCCGCCACGGCGCGCTCGCCTACTGGCTCCTGCAGATGCTCGTCCTGCTCACGGGCAACCTCGACCGACCCGGCGGCAACGTCGGTGTGGCGAGAGCCACCGATCCGCCGCCGCGCTCGGTCGAGGCGGGCCCGGAGGGCTACACCGACACGCCGTGGGGGGCCTACCGCCCGACCTCGGGCGGACAGCCCGGCGCACTGCTCGTCGAGATGCTCCGCGACCCCGAGCAACCGATCCGGGCGCTCGTCAGCGTGGCCGGCAACCCCGCGCTCAGCATCGGCGGCGGTGACGAGCTGACCGAGGCCCTCGCCGGGCTCGACCTGCTCGTGACGCTCGACTACTACCGCAACGCCACCGGCGAGGTGGCCGACTACGTGCTGCCCATGTCCGACTGGTTCGAGCGCGAGGACATGAACACCTTCGTGCAGGGCACCCAGCCCGAGCCGTACGTGCAGTGGACGGGCCCGCTGGTCGCGCCACGCGGGGAACGGCGGGCCGAGCGCGACGTCTTCGCCGCCCTCGGCGCGCGCCTCGGCCACCCTCCGATCTTCGGACCCGAGGCCGACGTGCTGGCGATGCTGCACGACGGGGCCCTCGCCGCCCATGGCCTGTCGATGGCCGAGCTGCGCGCCGCGGACGCGGGCATCGCCGTGCTCGGCCCGCTCGGGACGGGTGGGTTCCTCGACCGGATGACGCCCACCGGCACCCTCGACGGCGCCCCCGCCATGCTGGCCCCCGCCCGCGAGCGGGCCGTCACCATGTTCGACGAGCTCCTCGCCGAGCCGGCCGACCAGCTCAAGCTGATCACCCGGCGCACGTCGCGCACGATCAACTCCGCCATGCAGAACGTCGAGCGGCTGAAGAAGGGCATCGGCGCCGACAACCCCCTGTTCCTGAGCCCGGTCGACGCCGAGCGCCTCGCCGTCACCGACGGGGTCCGGGTCCGGGTGTCGAACGCCTTCGGTTCCGTGGAGGCGCTCGCCAAGGTCGACGACACCCTCCGCCCGGGGGTCGTGGCCATGACCCACGGGTTCGGCAACGCCGCCACGAGCGGCATGCCGGTCGCCCAGCGGTTCCCGGGGGTGAACGTCAACGCGCTCTCCCCCACCGGCCCCGGGTCCTTCGACCCGACGAGCACGATGTCGCAGCTCACCGGCATCCCCGTCGAGGTCGAGGCGGTCTGACCACCGGGCCGGCGGTCGCCGGTAGGGTCGCCGCCATGCAACTCGGAGAGATCGGCAACGCTGACGCCCTGCCCTTCGGTCGCCCCCTCGACGGGGTTCGCGTCCTGGCTCTCGAGCAGATGCAGGCCCTCCCCTACGCCACCCAGCTGCTGGCCCGCCTCGGCGCCGACGTCGTCAAGGTCGAGAGCACGAAGGGCGGTGACCTCGGCCGTGGGTCCCAGCCGTCGGTCACCGACCCCGACGGACGCACGGTGGGGGCCACCTTCCTGCGCAACAACCTGGGCAAGCGGTCGATCTGCGTCGACCTCAAGGCCCCGGAGGGCCGCCAGCTCGTCCTCGACCTGGCCCCGAGGTTCGACGTGGTCGCGGAGAACTTCAAGGGCGGGGCGCTCCGGCGGATGGGCCTCGGCTACGACGACGTCGCCGTCGTGCACCCGGCGGTCGTCTACGTGTCCGTGTCCGGGTTCGGCAACACCGTCGAGACGCCCTATGACGGCTGGCCGGCCTACGCGGCCGTCGCCGAGGCCATGAGCGGGATCTACGACTACAAGCGCGAGCCGGGGCGGCCGCCGGTGGTGTCGCCGGTCGGGGCGCTCGGCGACATCGGCACGGCGCTGTTCGCGACGATCGGCCTGCTCGCCGCCCTGCGCCACCGCGACCGCACCGGCGAGGGCCAGTACCTCGACGTGGCCATGTTCGACGCCATGGTGGCCATGACCGATCTCGTCACGAACTTCTGGTCGATGGGCCTGCGGCCCGAGCCGGGCCAGGGCCTCGCCATGATCCTCGACGGGTTCCAGGCCTCGAACGGCTGGTTCATCGTGCAGGTCGGGCGCGAGCACGAGTTCGAGCGGCTCGCCAACCTGGTGGGCCGGCCCGACTGGCTGACCGACGAGCGGCTGGCCACCCGGGCCGGGTGGCGCGCGCACATGGACGACGTGCTGCGCCCCGGCATCGACGCCTGGGCGGCCGACAAGACCAACATCGAGGCCTGTCGGGCGCTGGCCGACGCGGGGGTGGCCGCCGGGCCGTGCCTCACCGCCCCCCAGGTGATCGACGACCCCCACGTCGCGGCGCGGAACATGCTCGTGGAGATCCCCCGCCCCGACGGGGGCGATCCCGTGCTCACACCCGGCAACCCCGTGAAGCTGTCGAAGATGGCCGACGGGCCCGAGGAGCGGATGCCGTGGCTCGGCGAGCACACCGACGCCGTGCTGGGCGACGAGCTCGGCCTCGACGCCGCCCGTCTGGCCGACCTGCGCGACCGCGGCGTCATCGCCTGACCGGAACCGGCGTTCCCGGCGCCCCGCCGGCGCCCCTGCTCAGGGCTCGATCGGGAACCACTGGTCGGACGTCGGCACCCAGCAGTTCACCGGGGCGGGGCAGCCGTTGTAGGTGCCCTGGGCGTTCTTCGGGGTGTCGAGCGACGCCGGGGTCAGCTCCAGGGGGTGCACCCAGTCCGCCAGGAACGTCTTGCCCGGGCCGTACGTCCCCTGACCGTCGGAGGCGTTGGCCACGGGCATCTCGCCGAGCGCCAGCGCGGCGTCGTGGGCGGACTGCCGGGTGGGGTTGATCCCGGCGCCTCGCAGGGACTGCTCCATCACGTTGGTCATGGTGCAGTCCATCCAGGCGTAGTCCGAACTGAGCTGGGTGCCGTCGGGGAGGGTGATGACCTGCCCGGACGGGACCCCGGGCGACGACGGGGTCGGGAACTCCGAGGCGAACACCTCGTCGAAGTGGGCACGGCACTCGGCCTCGAACTGGTTGTCCGCCCGCAGCCCGCCCTCCGCGGTGTTGGAGTTGTCCCACGCCGCGATGCACGTCGTGCCCATGGCCGCCGGAGGGGTGCGGCTCGCTCCGAACGGGGTGCAGTTCGACGGCGAGATGTCGATCACGGTGACCGTGAAGTCGGTGCCGGCGGCATCGTAGAAGCCCGACTGGTTCGTGAAGTTCAAGAGCATGAGCACGTGCCCCACACCGGCCGCCCGGAACGTGCCCACCGCCGCGGCCGACTCCTGGTTGATGGCGCCGACGTCGCCCTGGAGGGTGTTCAGCTCCACGAGCTCCACGTTGTAGCCGGCCCCCTCGAGGATCTCGCGGGTCGCGGCGGCACCGGCAGCGTCGGCCGGACCGTTCCCGGCCAGCACGCCGACGGTGTCGCCGTCGGGGATGGTGCCCGACTCCACGACGGCGCTTGTGCCGGCCGCCGCACCGATCTCGACCGGCGGTGCCACGGTGAGCAACAGGCCGGTGTCATGGGAGGCCTGCGCCGCGAAGTCCCCGAAGTAGGTGAGCATCCCGGCGTCGAGGAGGCAGTCGACCGTGCGGTTGTTCAGCCCGATCGGCACGATCACCGCGAAGAGCTCGTTGTCGACGGTGGCCTCGGCGCAGAAGCGGTCCTGGGTGTCGGGCTTCGTGGGGTCCCACGTGAGCACCACCGGTTCGATCATCCGGTCGTTGATGCCCCCGGCAGCGTTCCACTCGTCGATGTAGGAGGTGACGCGCATCGACATGTTGCGAGTCGTCAAGGCGGCGGGGAGCGAGATGCCACCGGCGCGCAAGCCGTCGAGATCGCTCACCCCGACACCGATCCTGATCGTGTCGGCGGTGACCCCGACGTCGGACGCGGTCCGCGCCTCGCTCGCCGTCTCCGTCGCCGTCGTCCCGCCACCGCCGTCGTCGCTGCTGCACGCCGCCATGACGAGCACCGTCGCGGCGAGCACGGCGAAGCCGCTACCTCGTCGTCCACCCATGTCGATCTCCCCCCCGAGAGCCGGACGCCCGAGCTTCGGCGTCGTCCTCAACCCTAACGACGAGCGGGCAGGGATGCCCGGTGACCGGCCGGTGACGCGCAGGAGCCCCGGCGCACGGCCGGGGCTCCCGTCGGTTCGGGTCCTGCGGTGGCTCGCCCTAGCGGGGGATGGTGAACCACTGGTCGGACGTCGGCACCCAGCAGTTGACAGGGGCGGGGCAGCCCCCGAACGTGCCTCCCGCGGTCTTCGGCGTGTCCACCGTGGCGGCGGTCAGCACGACCGAGTGCACGAAGTTCGAGGCGAAGGTCTTGCCCTCCTCGAGCGTGCCCTGGCCGTCGGAGGCCAGCGCGATCGGCACGTCACCGAGCGCCAGCGCGGCGTCGTAGGCCGACTCACGGGTGAGGTCGGCACCGGCGCCCTCCAGCGAGCCCTTCATGATGTTGGCCAGCGTGCAGGCGAACCCGTCGTAGTCGGAGCTCAGCTGCGTCCCGTCGGGCAGGTCGATGACCTGACCGGAGGGGACACCCGGCGACGAGGCGGTCGGGAACTCTGCGGCGAAGACCTCGTCGAAGTGCGCCCGGCACTCCTGCTCGAACTCGGTTTCCTCGCGGACCGCGCCGTCGGCGGTGTTCTGGTTGTCCCACACGGTGATGCAGGTGGCGCCGAGAGCGCCCGCGGCGGCACGGCTGGCGCCGAAGGGCGTGCAGTTGGCCGACGCAGTGTCGAGCACCGTGATCTCGAAGTCGGTGCCGGCGGCGTCATAGAAGCCACCCTGGTTGGTGAAGGGCAGCACGATCATCACATTGGTGACCCCGGCGGCCTTGAACGTCCCGACGGCGGCGCCGGTCTCCTGGTTGATGGCCCCGACGTCGCCCTGGAGGGTGTTCACCTCGACGGCTTCGACGGTGTAGCCGGCGTCCTCGAAGATCTGCTTGGCGGCTGCCGACGCGGCGATCTGGTCGGGGCCGTTGCCGGCCAGGATGCCGACGACGTCGCCCTCGGTGACGATGCCGGACTCCACGGCGGCGTTCGCCCCCGCGCTGGCGGCGGTCTCGACGGGCGGCGGGATGGTGATCAGCAGGCCGGTGTCGTGGGAGGCCTGGGCGGCGAACTCGCCGAAGTAGGTGAGCATCCCGGCGTCGAGCAGGCAGTCGACGGTCTTGTTGTTCAGGCCGCTCGACACGGTGACCGCGAAGAGCTCGTTGTCGACGGTGGCCTCCGCGCAGAACTGGTCCTGGGTGGCCGGCTTGGTGGGGTCCCACGTGAGCACGACCGGCTCGATCATCCGGCCGTTGATGCCGTTCGCGGCGTTCCAGTCGTCGAAGTACGACGTCACGCGCTTCGACAGGTTGGCGGTGGTGAGCGCGGCGGGGAGGGAGATGCCACTGGCCCGCAAGCCGTCGAGGTCGGCGACGCCGACGCCGATCTTGATGGTCTCGGCCGTCACCCCGATGTCGGAGGCGGTGAGCTCCTGGGCCTCGGTCGTGTCCGAGCTCGAACCCTCGTCGTCGCTGCTACAGGCTGCGGCGATCAGTCCGAGCGCCATCACCAGGGCGACGAGCGCCCTCCACCGGTACCGACTCATGTGTCCCCCTGAAGGTGACGGGCCCGCGCCGGGCGGCGCGAGGTGTGACCCGAGTCACCTACTGTAGTTCGCGGGCGGGTGGCACCGGTCACAGGCCTGGATCACGTCAATCCGGCTGCGGGTTATCGTCGCCGACCATCACCGCGAGAGGCCCGGACCACGGGCCGTGAGTTCGAACCGAACTGGGGGACGAGTGGAGGACGCGACGACCGACGCCGACGCCGGCACCGACGACGCCGGCAGCGGCGACAGCGGGGAGGGCGTCGACCTCTCGGCGCTGACGTCGGTCATCTTCGACGAGGAGGAGGCGCGGCGGGCCGCCGAGCACGACATCGACGTCCTCCCGGACGAACAGCTCCCCGGGGTCGGGACCGAGGCGATGTCGCTGCGCGAGGGCGTGGGCCGATCGGGCATGAGCCTGGTCGTGTTGCTCCTGCTCCTGAACCTCGTCGAGGAGTTCGACCGGGTCGCCCTCCAGGTCCTCGGGCCGGACATCCAGGACTCGCTCAACGTCTCCGACACCGTCCTGATCGGCCTCCAGAGCCTGGGCGGCGTGGCCCTCGTGCTGTCGACGCTGTGGTTCGCGTGGCTGGCCGACCGCTACAGCCGCACCAGGGTCCTGGCCGCCGCCACCGGCCTCTGGGGCGTGTTCGCGGTGGTCACCGGCGCCGTGGCCAACTCCTTCCAGATGGGCATCGCCCGGGTGGGGGCCGGCCTCGGCGGCGCGGCCCGGATCCCCATCTCCCCCTCGCTGGTGGCCGACAAGTACCCGATCGGCGTCCGCACCCGGGTGTTCGCCGCCGAGGCGTGGGGCCGACCGGCGGGACAGGTCATCGGCCCGTTCCTCGCCGGCCTCGTCGTGCTGCTGGCCGGCAACGCCGCCGACGACTGGCGGTGGGCGTTCTGGGTGCTGGCCGTCCCGGCCGGCCTCCTCGTGCTCCTGTTGCTCCGCGAGAAGGAACCCGAACGGGGACGCAACGAGCGCGAAGCGGTGTTCGGCAGCGACACCACCCAGGTCGTCGCCGACGGGCCGGTCCGGCTCTCGGCCGCCTTCCAGCGCCTCAAGAAGGTCCGCACGTTCTACTTCCTCGTCACCGGGATCGGCGTGCTCGGCTTCGCGCTCATCGCCGTCCCGAGCGCCTTCAACCTCCTCCTCGAGGACTCCTACGGCTACGACGCCTTCACCCGCGGCTGGATCGGCTCGATCACCTGGGCCGGTGCGCTCTTGGCCATCCCCCTCGCCGGTCGCTACGGCGACCGCCTGTTCCGCCGCAACCCCCGCTCGGCCCTCACCGCCATGGGCATCGCCATCCTCTGCTACGGCGCGGCCGTCACCATCGGGCTGCGATTCGAGCAGCCGGCGATCCTGATCGCCTTCTTCACGATCGCCAACGCCTGCCAGGGCGCGGCCTTCACCCAGGTCGGCCCGACGGTGTCGGCGATCATCCCGTACCAGATGCGCGCCCAGGCCTTCGCCATGATCGGGGTGTACATCTTCCTGATGGGCGGCTTCTTCGGCGGGCTGATCGCCGGTGCGCTCTCCGACGCCTTCGGCGAGCGCACCGCCCTCACCGTCGTGGTGCCGCCCGCGGCGCTCGTCGGCGGCCTGCTGGTGATCTACGGGTCGCGGTACATGAAGCGTGACATCTCGCTGATGGTCGACGAGCTGCGCGAGATGCAGGTCGAGCAGCAGCGCATGGCCGCCGACCCCGAGAACATCCCCGTCCTCCAGGTCCGCAACGTCGACGCCAGCTACGGCAACCTGCAGGTGCTGTTCGACGTGAGCTTCGAGGTCAAGCGGGGCGAGACCCTCGCCCTGCTCGGCACCAACGGCGCCGGCAAGTCCACCCTCCTGCGCGCCGTCAGCGGCCTGTTGATGCCCGATCGGGGCGTGGTGCGCATGAACGGGCGCACCATCACCCTCGTCGATCCTCAGTACCGGGTCGGGCTGGGCATGTTGCAGATCCCGGGCGGTGAGGCCCTCTTCTCGTCGATGACGGTCAAGGAGAACCTCGACGTCTGGAGCTGGCAGATCCCCGACCACGCCGACCGACCGGGCGCAGTCGCCCGGGTCTTCGAGACCTTCCCGCAGCTCGAGAGCCGCATGGCCGACCGCGCCGGTTCGCTGTCGGGCGGTCAGCAACAGATGCTCGCCCTCGGCAAGGCCCTGATGCTCGAGCCCGAGCTGCTCCTCATCGACGAGCTCTCCCTGGGCCTCGCCCCGGTCGTCGTCCAGGAGCTGCTCGGCGTCGTCGAGCGCCTGAAGCAGCAAGGGGTGACCATGGTGATCGTCGAGCAGTCGGTGAACGTGGCCCTCTCGGTCGCCGACCGGGCCGTGTTCATGGAACGGGGCCGGGTGCGCTTCGAAGGCCCCGCCCAGGAGCTGCTCGAGCGGGGCGATCTGCTCCGAGCGGTGTTCCTCTCCGGGGAAGGGGCCTGAGCCGATGTTCGCCCTCACCATCAGCGCCGACATCCTCTTCGACGGGCTCCTCCAGGGCCTCGTCTACGCCCTGGTCGCCTTCGGCCTCGTGCTCATCTACCGGGCCACAGGGGTCATCAACTTCGCGCAGGGCCAGATCGGCGCCTTCGGCGGCTACGCGATGGCCCTGCTCTACGTCCGCTACGACGTGCCCTACGGACTGTCGGTGCCCCTGGCGCTGGCCTCGGGCGTGGCGCTCGGAGTGGCCGCCGAGCTCATCCTGCGACGGTTGTTCACCCAGCCCCGGCTGCTGCTGTTCGTGGCGACGCTGGGCATCACCCAGCTCATCCAGCTCCTCCAGCTCCGCCTGCCCATCCCCGAGGAGCAGGCCACGTCGGTCGGCTACCCGGTGCTGCTGAGCGGATCGTGGGAGGTCCTCGGGATCACGATCACCGGGCCGCAGCTCACGGTGGCCGTCGCCGTCCCGGTGCTCATGCTCTTCCTCGGCTGGCTGCTCACCAACAGCCACTTCGGCAAGCAGGTCCGGGCCACCGCCGACAACGCGCCGTCAGCGGCGCTGGCCGGGATCAGCGTGCGGGCCGTGTCGACCAAGGTGTGGGCCCTCGCCGGCCTGCTCGCCGCGTTCAGCGCGCTGCTCATCGCCCCGCTCCAGGGCGGCAACATCGGCGTCGTCCAGACGGCCCTCGGCCCCAAGCTGCTCCTCCTGGCGCTCACCGCGGCGATGTTCGGACGGATGCGGTCCTTCGGGCTCACGGTGGTCGGCGGCATCGTCGTCGGCGTCCTCGACGCCCTGTTCGTCACCTGGGCCCAGGCCGGCGACGTGCCCACGGGCACCAACGTGTTCGCGGTGTTCGTGCTGCTCCTCGTGCTGATGCTGCTGGCCGGGCGCAGCGCCGGGATGGGCAGCGACGACTGGTCGCTCACCCCGAAGCTGAAGGCGGCCAGCGAGGAGCTGAGGGCCCACCCGCTCTACAAGGCCTCGACGGTCGTCGGGGTGGGCGTCCTCGTCGTCGGAGCGCTGCTGCTGCCCACCTTCCTCGACAAGCCGACCGACTTCCTGCGCTTCTCGGCGATCCCCATCTACCTCATCGTGGCCCTGTCGGCGACGGTGCTCACCGGGTGGGGGGGCCAGCTGTCCCTCGGGCAGTTCGGGTTCGCGGCGATCGGCGGGTATGCCACCGTCTACTTCTCCCAGGACCTGCCCTACCTGGCCTCCCTGGCCCTCGGCGCCCTCGTCGGCGTGCTCGTGGCGCTCGTCATCGGGATCCCCGCCCTGCGCATCAAGGGGCTCTTCCTCGCGGTGGTCACCCTCGGCTTCGCGCTGGCGGTGCGCAACTTCGTGATCCTCAACGACACGCTCGCGCCCGAGGGAGGGGGCGGTGCCCAGCTGGAGGTGAACCGTCGGTCCGGGCTGCAGCTGCTCTTCTGGGAGGTGAAGGGCAACGACTTCGAGGGGATCTACTACTTCTCGCTCCTGGTGGCGATCGTCGCGCTCGTGCTGGTCTGGCGGATCCGCAAGACCGGCGTCGGGCGCTCGATCATCGCGGTGCGCGACAACGAGGCCACCGCCTCCGCCTACACGGTGGCGGCCACCAAGACCAAGATCCTCGCCTTCGCCGTGTCGGGCGGGCTGGCCGCCCTCGCCGGCGGCCTGCTCCCGCTCGCCGCCTCCAACGGGCAGTTCACGCTGAACCCGCTCACCTTCGACGTCGAGGAGTCGCTGCGGATCATCTCCATCGCCGTGGTCGGCGGCATCTCGTCGATCACCGGCGCGGTGCTCGGCACCCTGCTCATCGTCGCCGTGCCGATCATCTTCGACGGCACCGACCAGGTGCGCCTGCTCACGAGCAGCATCGGCATGCTGATCGTGCTGCTCTACTTCCCCGGTGGCCTGATCTCGATCGTCCACTCCGGGCGCGACCTGTTGCTCGGCTACATCACCAAGCGCACGGGCTGGACACCGCCGGCCAAGGCCCAGAAGGCCGGCATCAGCCACCTCGCCGCGGTGGCCACCCGCCACGACGAGACCGACGTCGACCCGCTCGTCGTCGACGAGGTGTCGGTCCAGTTCGGTGTCCGCCGGGCGGTCGACCGGGTGTCGTTGAACGTCCGGCCGGGCGAGATCGTCGGGCTCATCGGCACCAACGGCGCAGGCAAGTCGACCCTGATGAACGCCGTCTCGGGGTTCGTGCCGTCGACCGGCTCGATCCGGATCGCCGGCAAGGAGGTCGGCGACCTGGCGTCGTACCGCCGGGCCCGGCTCGGCATCGGGCGGGCCTTCCAGAACGCCCGCCTGTTCGCATCGCTGACCGTGCGCGAGACCCTCATGGTGGCGCTCGAGGCGCGCCAGCACAGCCTGATCGTCCCGTCGATGCTGTACCTGCCCCCGTCACCACGGGCGGAGCGACGCAAGCGCACCGAGGCCGACGAGATCATCAACCACCTCGGGCTCGGTCGCTACGCCGACTCGCTCATGGCCGACCTCTCGACGGGCACCCGCCGCATCGTCGAGCTCGGCGCGCTGTTGGCCCTCGACTGCCGGCTCATGCTCCTCGACGAGCCCACCGCCGGCGTGGCCCAGCGTGAGACCGAGGCCTTCGGGCCGCTCATCCGCAGCATCCGGGCCGAGCTCGGCGCCTCGATCCTCATCATCGAGCACGACATGCCCATGGTGATGTCCATCTCCGACCGCATCTACTGCCTGGAGGTCGGTCAGGTGATCGCCGAGGGCTCCCCGGTCGAGGTGCGCGAGAACCCGCTCGTCGTCGCCTCCTACCTGGGCACCGACCAGCGGGCCATCGACCGGTCCGACCAGGCCGAGCCGGCGCCGACGAGGTTGGGGCAGTGACCGCCGCCTCGCACCCGGCCCGCACCGCCGTCGAGCAGCACGCGGCCCGCTGGAACGCCCGGGACCGCTCGGCGTGGCTCGAGCTGTTCGCCGACGAGATCGTCTTCGAGGACCCGGTCGGCAAGGCCCCGAAGCTCGGGCGGGCCGCCGCCGAGGGCTCGTGGGACAACTCGTTCACGGAGGGCCGCGTGTGGACGCTGCACCCCGAGCGCATCGTGACCGGGGGCGACGAGGCCGTGGTGCTCATGCGCAACGAGGGGGAGGTGCACGGGGAGCACGCGGTGGTGAACAGCATCGAGATCTGGAAGGTCCGTGACGACGGCAAGGTCGTCTCGGTGCGGGCCTTCTTCGAACAGCCCACCGAGGTCGAGCTGAACCCCTACTTCGTCCCCGACAGCTGAGGACGGGGCTCGGCCGGGGTCCCGAGGCTCAGGATCCGCCCCCACAGACCGGTGACGACCATGCTCGCCACCACGACGAGGTAGATCCACGTCTGGGGTTCACCCCAGCGGATGTCGTCGTCGAAGCGCACCAGCGCACCGAGGTGCAGCACACCGAGCATGACGAAGGTGACCGCCGCGGCCCGGAGGCGCCACGCATCGCGCTCGGCGACGACCATGGCGGCCGCCACCCCGAGCGCGAACGCCCACGCACCGATGGCTCGGGCGGTGAGCGGGGTGAGCTCCCAGGGCCAGAGGGACTGCATCCGGGTCGGGTCCAGGAGAAGGGCGGCACCGACCACGCCCAGCACCAGCGCCTGCGCCGCCAGCACGATGCGAAGCACCGGCGGCAACGGTCGACGGACCTCCGGGTCCCCTCCCGGCATCCGCAGCTGGAGGACCAGCACGACCGACATGGTGAGCGGCACCGCCACGTAGACGGCGAGCCAGAACCATGCCGCGAACCGGGGCAGGCCGGTGCGATCGAAGTGGAAGTTGCCGACGTGGGCGAGCGTCGCTCCCAGGGTGCACAACGTGAAGACCAGGACGGTCACCAGGGCGACCCGGGCGTTGGCCCAGACGCGCTCGCGCACGGTCAGCGCCATCAGGACGAACCCCGAGGCGTAGCCGGCACCGAGGAAGGCGGCCGACACCGGCGGCCGTACCGTCCAGGCGAAGATCTCGTCGGTGTCGGTGGCGCTGACGTAGAGGATCACGGTGGACAGGGCGGTGAGGACCAGGAAGGGTGGGAAGACCAGCCGCCACCCCGGGTGCACCGTGCGGATCACGTCGTGCCCGCCCTCGCCCGGCGGAGCTCGTCGAGGTACCCGTGCAGGAACTGCACGGCGATGGCCCCCTCGCCCACCGCCGACGCCACCCGCTTCACCGAGCCGCGTCGCACGTCGCCGGCCGCGAAGACTCCGGACAGACTGGTCTCGAGTGGGAGGGGAGCCCGGTCCCGGTTGTCCCAGGCAGGCAGGTCCTGGCCCGTGCAGACGAAACCCCACTCGTCGCGAGCCAGGGCAGGCGCCAGCCACTCGGTGCCCGGGTACGAGCCGATGAGCACGAACAGGGCATCGGTACCCACCCGAGCCTCCTGTCCGGTCGCCCGGTCCCGCACGACGAGGTGGTCCAGCCGACCGGGGCCACCGCCGCCGACCACCTCGGCGCCGTAGCGGACCTCGACGTTGGGGGCGGCGTCGATCTCGCGGATCAGGTAGTCCGACATGCTGGTGGCGAGGCTCTCGCTCCGCACGAGGACGGTGACGTCGTCGGCGTACCGGCCCAGGTGGACCGCCGCCTGGCCGGCCGAGTTCCCGCCCCCGACCACGATGCAGGAGCGACCCGCCATGGCGGGCGCCTCCGACACGGCGGCGCCGTAGTACACCCTCCGCCCGATCAGGTCCTCCAGGGACTCCACGCCCAGTCGCCGATAGGTGACCCCGGTGGCCAGGATGACGCTGCGGCTGCGCGCCTGTCCGCCGTCGGAGAGGTCCACGATACGGTCATGGCCGTCGGCGGACAGCCCGGTGGCGTAGCGCATGAAGTGGAACCGGGCGCCGAGCGACCAGGCCTGATGGAACGTGCTGAAGCTCAGCTTGTGGCCGCTCACCCCCCGTTCGAAGCCCGGGTAGTTGCGGATGAGCGAGCTGGTCCCCGCCTGGCCGCCCACCGCCTGGGCCTCGATGACGAGAGTCGACAGGCCCTCCGACGCCGCGTACACGGCCGCTGCCAACCCGGCGGGGCCCGCCCCGATCACCGTGACGTCGAAGCGCTCGTCGGACGACAGCGGCTCCATGATCCCGAAGGCGTCGGCGATCTCGAGGTCCGAGGGGTCCTCCAGGACCGTGCTCTCCGGGGTGAAGCGCAACACGACGACGGGGAGCTGCGGGTCGTCGAGGCCGAGATCTCGGAGGCGGGCCCGGCCCTCGTCGGATGCAGCGTCGCGGAAGGCGACGGGGATGTGGTTGCGGCTGAAGGTGTCTCGGAGCTCGAAACCGCGGGCCGACGCCGACTCGCCGATGATCTGCACCGCTTCGTAGCCCCCGCCGTTGGCGGCGTTCCAGTCCTCGAGCGCCTCGGTCACGCCACGGTGGAACTCCTCGTCCCGCTCGTTCTCGGGCCGGATCATGTAGAAGTCGGCGTCGCCCCGACCCACGGCAGCGAAGAGCTCCCGTGCCAGGTCGAACTCTCCCCAGGTGACCACCACCGCCCGTCTGGCTGCGGGGTGCAGGGAACGGCTGGCGGCGAGGAACGCCAAACCACCGGGTTCAGCCGACGCGTGCCCGGCGAGGACCAGCGCCACCGCCTCCCCCTGGTCGCGCATGCGCCCGAGACGCCCGAGTGCCTCATCGGGATCGTCGAGCACCAGGATCCGGTAGTCGGCGCCGTACCGCTTGGCCACTTCGTCGCCCAGCACCGCACGGGTGCGCGCATCGCTGCTCAGCACGACGATGGCCGGCAAGGCATCGTGTTCCACGGTCATGGGCCCCTCCCCCTGCTCGTGTCCCTACGAGCGTAACGAGGAGGCCCCCCGATCGACCAGAAGCTTCGTCATCGCGTCCGTCGCGGGTGGTCGGGCCCGCCGGTTCAGATGAACGAGGAGTCGGCGTCGAGGCCGAGGTCGGGGAAGGCGCCGGTGACGATGGGCTGCATGTTGCCGTAGCCCACGCCCCCGCCGACCGGGTCGGTGACGCGGACCACCGTGTCGCGGATCTGGTGGAGCCGTCTGGCGTTCTCGGGTGTCGTGCAGTCGTCGATGCGCTCGCCTTCCACGTGGAGCTCGCCCCTCCACTCGCCGTGGTGGTGGCCGTTGAAGCCGAAGTAGAGGCCGGCACCGAGGTGGAACCCGGTGTCCGAGACGACCTCGACGCCGAGGGCCCGGGTGGAGCTGTCGGCGAGGGTGGCGTGCAGGGTGCCACCCCGGAGGCGGCGGTTCATGGGGTCGTAGGTGAGCTCGGGTTCGAGGTCCACGATGCGCTCGGTGCGCCCGTCGGGGTGCTCGACCATGGCCATCGTGGTCTTCTGCTCGAACCCCGGGAAGGCCATCTTCGACACGTTCAGGAACAGCCCATAGACGCTCCCGTCGGCGCGCTCCATCAGGATGGGGCTCCAGACGAACTGGAAGGTCCCGCCGTCGAGGCCACGTGACGGCTCGAGGTCGTTCGCCGGTTCACCGACGTCGTAGCGCACCCCCCACGAGTGGTCACGGGTCGAAACCCAGTTCTCGGGGGTGATCTCCGTGCGCACGCCGTCGATCTCCACCCATCCCGAGGCCGTACCGATCTGGTGGTAGCGCACCAGGTCCGCCGACACCCGGAACCCCTGGCGGTTGTGGGTGCGGTCCTCGAGCGTGGCCGGCAGCGAGGCGGTGAAGAGCCAGTCGAAGGCGACGGGCTGAGTGTCGTTGGGCTCCAGCAGGAAACGGATCTGGCGCAAGGGATCGACGATCTCGTAGTGCAGCGGGCCGGCGCCGATCGTGACCAGGTCGTCGGACAGCCGGCGGCTGGCCCGCACCGTGATCTGCTCGACACCTCGGGAGACGCCCCCGTAGCCGTCGGTGACGTTGCGGTTGGTGTACTTGCCCATCCCGAAGCCGAGCTGGAGGCTGCCGTCGCGAGCGGCGGCCATGGCGCACACCTTCTCGGTCCAGGCGGGGTCGCTTGTCCCGACCACCGCGAAGGTGTCGGCGATCTGGTGGCTGAACCACTCGTCGGCGGCGGTGAGTGCTCCGATCGGGTTGGTCACGACGGTCCCCCTGGTCTCGGCTGGCCGACCGGCGCCGGCGACCGTGGAGTCAACCACACCGCGGCGGGTGGGGCGCCCGGGGGCGGGCACGCTACGGTGCCGCCGTGAGCGACCCCAGCACCCCCGTAGCGGGGCACGAGGAGCGGGCCGACGACCCGAGGCCCGGACCGTCCGCCGGCCCCGCGGCACGACCCGCAGACCGTCCGGAACCCACCGTGACGGTGGACGAGGCGATCGCCACTGCGCTGGCCGAGTCGCCCGCCCACCGGCGCAGCCGCCTCGGCCTGGCCGCGCTGATGATCGGCGCCGGGGTCCTGCACTTCGTCGTGCCGAAGGCGTTCGACCAGATCATCCCCCGACCCCTCGGGCGCCCTCGGTTCTGGACCATCGCCAGCGGCATCGTGGAGATCGCCTGCGGGGCGCTGCTGGCCAGCCGGTCGACCGAGCGGGTGGGCGGAGTGGCGGCTGCGGCGACGATCGTCGCCGTCTACCCCGCCAACATCAAGGCCGCCCTCGACGCCGGCCCACCCACGAACCCGGTGGCGGCGTTCACCTGGCTGCGGCTGCCGATGCAGCTCCCGTTGTTCCGGTGGGCCGTCCGCCACGCCCAGGCCTGAGCCCGGGGTTCGGAAGCGGCCACGAGCGGTCACCTCGGCCGGCCCCTGGTCGCAACCGAATCGACCAGTCGACAGGTCAACGGGAGCGGACCGGGGTCGACGCCG
This sequence comes from Acidimicrobiales bacterium, assembly GCA_025455885.1. Taxonomy (NCBI): domain Bacteria; kingdom Bacillati; phylum Actinomycetota; class Acidimicrobiia; order Acidimicrobiales; species Acidimicrobiales bacterium. The sequence goes on along the minus strand of JALOLR010000004.1, from coordinate 194 downwards.
CGATCGGCCCCTCGTTCAGGTCCGAGGCCAGCACACATCCCGACGGCAGGTTCGGGCACGGGCCCGCCCCACCCGAACGCCCACCACCCTGGCTCGACTGATGCTCCTATTGATTGAGGTTGCGCAAGTCGTTGTAGATCTCTCGGGCGATGTAGCGCTTGAGGCAGCGGATGATCTCCTTCTTGGAGAGTCCT